>SUTG01000026.1 GCA_015063035.1 Methanobrevibacter olleyae | reverse complement strand
TAAAAAAAATATTAGTAATTTAAGAATAATATTAAAAAATAAGAATAAAATGGCCTCAGATCGCCCATCATTCATCACATATCAGAGCTCATAGGGTTCATCACAGGCCATATTATGATTTTAAGCCAAAAAATGAAAAATTAAAAAAATGAAAATAAAAAATCTGAATGAATAAGCTTTAAGAAAATTTAAAGCAAAACTTTTAATAAAATTTAATCAAAAAACTTTAAAAAAATGAATTAAATAAAGGAATAAAAATTAGATTGAAATAAAGCAATATTTGGAATTATCCAAACATTACTCCACCATTGTCATCCAATTGACCTTCCTTATTTTTACCTAAAATCTTGTTAATGGCATCTTCAAAGTCTGCCATAATGATATGGTCTCTTTCTTCACGGATAGCAAACATACCTGCTTCTGTACATATAGCCTTTAAGTCTGCACCAGCGAATCCTTCTGTAAGGGCGACAATATCATTAAGATCAATATCTGAAGCCAAATTCATTTTCTTGGTGTGAATCTTGAGAATTTCAAGTCTTCCTTCTTCATTTGGAGCTGGAACTTCAATGAATCTGTCAAACCTTCCAGGTCTAAGCAATGCTGGGTCTAAGATATCCGGCCTGTTGGTAGCACCAATGATACCGATATCACCACGGGATTCAAAACCATCCAATTCTGCAAGCAATTGCATGAGAGTTCTTTGAACTTCCCTATCTCCACTGGTGGAACTTTTAAGTCTTTGTGCAGCTACTGCATCAAGCTCATCGATGAAGATGATACTTGGTGCCTTTTCCTTAGCAAGCTCAAACACTTCTCTAACCATTCTTGCTCCTTCACCAATGTATTTCTTAACGAATTCAGAAGCAACAACCTTAATGAATGTTGCATTGGTTTCATTAGCAACTGCCTTTGCAAGCAAGGTCTTACCGGTTCCAGGAGGACCGTACAATAGAATACCTTTAGGTGGGTCAATACCGACCTTTTCAAATAATTCAGGGTGTTTTAAAGGCAATTCCACTGTTTCCTTAACTTCAATGATCTGTTCATCCAAACCACCAATCACATCATAGGTGACATCAGGTTTGGTATCGATTTCCATACCTGAAACGTTTGCATCCTTTTCAGAAGGCAAGACTTCAACAACACCAAAGGTTTGTTGATTTAAAGCTACCCTTGAACCCGGTTTCAATAATTTCTCATCCAAGAACTTTGAATAGTTAATGAGGAAACTTGGTCCAGTACTGCTTTTTACAGTCAATCTGGAATCATCGATGACTTCAGTAATGGTAGCCAATATAAGTGGAGGTGACCTGAATCTTTCAACTTCACCTCTTAATGATTTTAACTCTCTTTCTAAACGTATCTTTTCATTCTCAGTTAGAATCTTATCCTTTTCAAGCTTTCTAACCTTCCACATGAGATTACGTTTGGTTTTTGTATTTTCTGCCTTTAGCAAGTCAAGTTCTTTTTGAAGCTCTTCAACAGTTTTAGGCTCATCCACTTCTTCTATTTTAGTGGGGCTTGATATATTTTGAACTTCATTTGGAGAATCTTCCATAATATACTCCTCCTTTAAGATTATAAATTTCAATTATTGATTTTAAATCTGTTTTAAACAATCCAAATACTAATATTTTTTTACAACTATTTTACATATTTTTAAGATAGATTTGAGATTATAACAATTTTCATATATTATAAATCTAAGAAAATCTAAATATTCGTAGATTATAAAATAATTTATACATAGTAATATATAAAGTTTTTCTTAATTTAAGTAAGAAAAATAATTTGAAAAAATAATTTCATGAAAATTATCGGATAAATATCGGATAAATAGATAAAAAAAAGAAAAAAAATCATGACAAAAAAAAAAAAATGAATGGGAATATTGCAAAAAGACTATTTCCTTTTGATCTTTACAATACTTCCTAATGTATTTGGAGCGGAAGCAGAACTTTTAAATGATTCCAAATCCATTTCATCATATTTTTCAATAATGGTAATGCCCAAGGTCTTTTCGAATTTTTTAGCCAATTTAATGTCAGGCTCCATCTTTCCAGACTCTATTCTATTGATAACTGAAACCTTCTCATACATCTTAGCGCCTAATTCTTCCCTAGTCCAACCCTTAGATTCTCTAGCCTTTCTAATCAATACATTATAATCTTCAACCAGCTCATCCATAGGTTCTTCTCTGCGCCTTCTTTGAAGATTCTGTTTGTTTGCTTGAATTCTTTTAGGATTTCCATTTTTGTTTCTTGAAACATATTTCCTCTCAAGAGGAGTGTCCTTTTGAACTCTTCCAAACTTAGAACATTCCTTGCAAACTTCTAAAACAGAACCATCGATTTTTGTTCTTATAGGTCTGCCTTCTATAGGTTTACCACATATTTCACAATTCATGTTTAAATATATGATTTTTGAATTATATAATACTTTTTAATTAATTCTAATAAGTTATTTACCAAGTTAACTGAAAAATAGATAAGAAAATAAAAAATAGGCATTGAAAAATATGTATTAGAAAAAATTAGAAAAATTAATAGAAATAGAGAAATAGCTAAAAAATTGACAATAATAAAATAAATGGATTATGCTAATTATTCATTCTTATTAGCCTTATAATCCTTCATTTGAGTTGATTGCTTTTTGCCAGAGTAATATCCCCTGAATACTTTTGCGTCATTTAAGGATCTGTTCAATTCATTATAATCTTCGTAATCATTGCTGATTACAACAATATGGGCAGGAGGATGAATCTTTTTGATTTGAACAATTGCAGTTGCAGTGTCTTCCTTTATGCGAAATGCAGTAGCTACTTTAGATTTGGTTCTTAATGGAGCCTTCAATATGTTTTCAACAATTTTATCTGCATATTTCGCATCAATCTTTTTAGGTTTTGTAGTTAAATTTAAATTTGCATGTCTTTCAACATCTGCAATTGCATTAAGAATTTTTGAATTGTTTTCTCCTCTAATCAATACCAAAGCCATATTATCCCTATAATCATATAATAAAAAAATAAAAAAACGATTTACATTATTTAAAAATCTATATATTAATTTATATTTTTTTATTTAAATATATTACTATTAAAAACTAATTAAATTTGAAAATAAACCATAATATTAAAAATATTGAATAAAAACAAACAAATATTTAAAAAAATTGAATAATAAATAATTCTAAATAAATAAATAGAAAAATAGATAAAAAACAGTAGAATTAATGAACAAAAATTTGAAAAAATACATAATTATAAAGAAAAAAGAATAGTTAAAAAAAATAAAAAAAGAAAATTGGTTAAAAACCAATTTATGAAACGCGATCTCTAAATGATTTCAATAATCTTGTTCTGAATACAACCAAGACTATTAAAACAAAACCGATTGCTGTTTGAATTGAACCTAAAATAGTAAGAACTATTGAATTGATAGGCAAATTCCATGCAGGGGAAGTTCTGCCATTAGGCAATGGATTATAGTATACACCTACAGCACGGACATCCGGCTTAACGTTTAAATCGCTAGGTTCCACATAATCTACCCCTACGATAAGACCGTTATTGATACCCTTATTGATCGAACCTGCTATTGTCGATGCATTATAACCATACTTCTTGACTGATGCCTTTACTACCTCACGGGTAATGTCCGCCAAACCGGCCTTGTCACTTCCGTAAACAGAAACTGAAACAGCATCCTTGGATATTGTAATCTCATTAATCAAAACATCTGTAGCTGAACGGACTTCCAGTTCATGATTACAGATTGGACAGACATTATAGTTTTCCGCATCTGGGTATCCAGTAGCCCAACCACAGTCTAAACATACTTTAGAGTAATTCTCATCCATAGGATAACCTGTGGTGTTTACTTCTTTTGGCACAAACATGTCTCCAGTGCTGATTAATGATACAAGGTTCACTGCACCTCCACCGTATTTCTCACCAGAATCCTTAGCCACTTCTTCCATAGCTTTTCCAACGATATAGGTAGCAGGATATCCATCCCTAATCATTTTTCCGATGTTCACTGCAGTTTCTCTACGTACACGGTCTGCAGTACCCATCTTAGGGTTACCTTGACTGTTCCTTAAGTGAATGATAGCTCCTTTAGACCCTTGAGGCAATTGCACTACACCACCTTCATGGTGAGTGATCCTGACTGTTCCGTCATTATCCACCACCACAAGATATGCGTTATAGTCTCCACCGATAGCAGCACCCATTGAAGGCCCACCAATAACAAGACGAATACCATCAAAACCACTTGCTAAAGCAGCAGCAGCTGCTGGGCTTGAACCATGTTGCATAGCCCCAAGTGCATCAATAATCGCATAGTTCCTTTCTGTACCGTTACCTTCCCCCCCTGAAAGCATCGCATATCCATCATTTTTAGACATGATGAATGAGGACTGGAACATGTTGTTTGCAAAGGACATACTTCCTGCAGCAGCACCGTTAGGGTCTTCACCAGTAGGGTCAGTGATAACAATCACGTTACAAGTAGCTGAAGCGGCAGCCATTACTGAAAAGAGCATTAAAACTAAAAATATTAAACCTATGATTCTGTTAGACTTTTTACTCAAATTTTAACCTCCTATCCAGCAATACTGTAATTATAAACACTTGTTGATTTTTCTAGATTTGAATTGTCACTAGAAGTGGTCTTATTACCTGTAATGTTAATGGTTGAGAAATCCTCGATAACTGTTACAGTAACAATACCAGTGTCTCTGTTTACGCTAACATCAGCTCCAGCGATAGGTGCTATTTTAGTACCTGGAATTGTTGATCTTCGAACAAATTTCTCTGCATTTGCCTCGGCTTCAGTCACGGGCAGCTCCCGTATTGATGTCTTAAGAATATCCCCATCAATATAACTTCCTTCTCTTAAACCAGAGTTCTGAACATTGTAACGAATGCTGTCAATAGGAACTATATCATTTCCCTTAACGATGATACCTGCAATAGGCACACCTTCAGCGACTTCAGCAGAGGATGCATATGCCACATAGATAATCAATCTACCACAAACAATTAAGATAAAAGCCAATAATAAAATTATTAAAGTGTCTCTCCTAATTTTTAAAAACATAACATGCCTCTATAAATATAAATTAAGTATTTGAAAACTTTTTAAATAAATTCTTATTAAATAAGTTATATTAACTCTACAATTCGATAGAATCGCAAATAGTATAATATAAATATTTATTTAATTTACATATTATTAATAGTTAACTGTAAAAAAGAGTTTAAAATAATAAAAAGAGTTAAATTAAGTTTAATAAGAAAATAAAAAATAGAAAATAGAAAAATAAGAATAGAAAATAGAAAAATAAGAATAGAAAATAGAAAAATAAGAATGCAAAATAGAAAAATAAGAATAGAAAATAAAAATAATAAAAAATCTTAGCTACATTTTAGTCATTAAATCCATGATTGAAAATGGATCTCCCTCTTTTCTAACTCTTGGAGCTCCACCAAATGCAGCCATAGCATGCTTCTTGAAGTCTTCATTGGCTCTTTTAGAAACTTCACCGAAAATCATCTTATAAGCTTCACATTGTGGGTCTACAGCTCTTGGAGATTGGGTAGCAACTATTCCATTATAAGGACATCCGCCTCTGCAGAATTTGATGAACTTGCAATCTGCACAGTCCTCATCAACAAAACTCTTGAATTCCATTAGTTTTCCCCATGCTTCAGATTTCTCCAAATCTTCCATAGAGGGCTCATCGCATACATTTCCCATAATGTACTCATCCATTCCAACAAAACGGTAGCAAGGGTAAATGGAACCGTCATGACCTACAGCAAGTGTAGTTCCCATACAATCATTGAATGTGCATAATGTTCCCACTCTTCTAAGACTGCTTTTTGCAATATGGTCCAAATCCATTATTACAAACTTATCCAAGTCATATAGGTACTTGTCTAACCAATCGATCAACAATTTTCCATGCTCCTCTTGGGGAAGTGCCCATGGATCTGCATTATCTCCACGTAACGATGGCAATGCAGCATGGATTTTCAGGTTCAATCCGTTTTCCTTAAAGAAATCATAAATCTCATCTGAGAAATCCTTGGAATATGAAGTGAATGTGCAGACAAAGTTGATCTGTATGCCATTATCAGTAGCTAACTTAACTGATTTCATGGTTTTATCAAAGTATCCTTCACCTCTTTGATAATCATTGATTTCCTTAGGGCCATCAATGCTTGTGCTGACAGCAATATTGTATTTTGAGAATAGCTTAGCCATATCCTCATCCAATAGCCATAAATTACTTTGTAGGGAAAAACCTTCAGTTTCATGGGTGGTTGCATCATTAAGCAATGGAAGTGCCTTTTCATAGAATTCATAACCTGCAAGCAAAGGCTCTCCACCGTGGAAGGTGAAATGCACAGGCTCATCCCTGAAATCAGCTAGCCATTTGACAATCTGATTTATGACATCAATATCCATTAACTCTGCATTTTCTTCAGAACCCCAACAGTAGGCACAGTTGGATGGGCATCCTAAAGTTGGTATGATCATTACATGAAAAGTCATTTAATCCCTCAAAAATAAATTTAATAAAGAATCTAACTTCAAACAAGTATTTTAAACAATTAAATTAGAAAAGAATTATAATCTTTTATTTAATTCACCGATGAGGTCCTTTTTAATGTTTTCCTCTTCAGATTTTTCCTTATCCTTACCTGTTTCAAAAACATATCCGCAATTGTCACACTTGAATTCCTTTAATTCAGCATGTGCGTGATGATTATCAATAAATCTCCTGTGAGCAGTCTTATCAGTAGAGCCACATTTAGGACATTTTGCAATTAAATCTTCAAATTTCATTTTTATCTCTCCTAAATTCATTTAATAAATAATTTTTATTTTAGAATAATATTCTATTTTAGAATAATATTCTATTTTAGAATTAAATTTTATTTTAGAATTAAATTTCTATTTTAAAATTATATTCCTATTTTAGAATTAAATTTCTATTTTGAATTCTATTTTTATTATAATTTTAATTTTATTAATATAATATTGTTTGTCCTTATTAATATAATTTAATTTAAAATTTTAAAAATTTTTAAATCCCCACTATAAGATTTATCAAATGACAATGATAATATACATTAAAATATTAGATTTAATAGTTTAAAGATAGGATTATTAATAAATCCTTATAAATAAAAATAAATAAACTTATATAATTAATTTAATAAATTAAAATTATATTACATAATTGATAATTAACTTAACTTTAATAATAGGTAACAACTATGACTTTAGATATGCTGAAAAAAGGGAGTAGTGAAAATTTTCTGCTTAAGCAGATCATCAAGAGAAACTTCACTACCAAATATAAAGATTCTGTATTGGGAATTCTTTGGAGTTTTTTAAATCCATTGATTACAATGGTACTATTAACAGCTATATTTTCCACCTTTTTTACAAGAAGTATTGAAAACTTCCCAGTTTACTTTATGGCTGGACGTTGTGTGATTGATTTCTTCAATAGTGGAACCAAAATAGCTATGACCTCCATTAAACGCAACAGAAGTATTTTGCAAAAGATTTTCATTCCAAGATACATATTTGCCATTGGAGGAATCTGTTCAGAATTTTTAAACTTTTTGATGTCCTTAATCGTTATGATAGCGATTATGATCGTGACTGGCGCTCCATTTTATGCAATGGGACTTTTTGCAGTTATTCCAATTGCAACTTTAGTTATCCTAATCACTGGAGTGGGATTGATATTAGCCATCGTTTGTACAAAATTCACAGATATCGAATACTTATACAAAATCTTTACAAGCTTATTAGTATACGCATGTGCAATATTTTATCCAATGGACATTGTTCCACAGCCTATTAGAGGATATATGGAATTGAATCCAGTTTATGGAATCATTGCTCAATTCAGGGAATTCGTAATGTATGGAAGATTCCCATCACAAACCATTATGTTAACAACAATTATATTTTCAATAGTGATCTTTATTATTGGAGTATTGGTATTTAGAAAATATCAAAACAAAATCACTTTAGAATTATAAAAAGAATTTAAAAAAGCAATTTTGATTGAAAAAGCGAATTAAGGAGAGGAAAATATGAATGAGACAAATAGTAAGACTGAAACAAAGATAGTGCCATCTATTCATAACACATTCTCTCTCGAAGCAATTTTAAAAACAGCTGACGAAACAGCTTTAGGCAATCAGAACATAAAATGCAATACTTATAAATTAGATGGGGAATTCATCAATTCCCATCAGTATACAACTGATGATGAAGGCAAGTTTGAAGTTTCCTTCGACTCTGACAATGACTTGAAGATTGAACTTATTTTTGAAGGTAGCGAAGAGTATGAAAGAACTGAGCTCACCACTTTCTTCCTAAAGGAATCTGAAGAGGAAAAGAAAAGAATCGAAGAAGAGCAAAAGCAAAAGGAACTTGAAGCAAAAAGACTTGCTGAAGAAAAGGAAAAAGAAGAAAAAGCCCTTAAAAGAAAGCAAAATAAGGAAAGAAAGGCAAAATTATTAGAGGAATATAACAATAACCAGAATTATCTCCAAACCACTGGTGATGACAATATTGCTATCGAGTTAAGAAATGTCAGCCTAAGCTTTAAGATAGGAAACGATAAGATAGACAATCTAAAGGAATATGTTATCAGAACCTTGAAGAGAAACAAGGAAAAGAAAACCATTTTTAAAGCTACTGACGACGTATCCTTTAAAATCTACAAAGGTGAAAAGGTAGGTCTCATCGGATACAATGGTGCTGGAAAAAGTACTCTTTTAAAGATCATTTCTGGAGTTTACTCACCTGATGAAGGTGAAGTGATAATTAACGGAAATATTGCTCCTTTATTGTCCTTAGGTGCTGGATTTGACAAAAACTACTCTGGAAGGGAAAACATTTTCCTAAATGGTGCTATTTTAGGATATGATGAAAAATTCCTCAGAGAAAAGTATGATGAAATCTTGGAATTCAGCGAACTTGGAGATTTCATTAATCTCGCAGTTAAGAATTACTCATCAGGTATGCTTTCAAAGCTTGGTTTTTCAATTGCTACAATAGTGGATCCGGATATTCTAATTCTTGATGAAGTATTAGGTGTAGGAGACATCACTTTCAGAAAGAAAAGTAAGGAAAAACTTAAGTCATTAATGGAATCCAACACAACTGTATTGCTTGTGTCTCACTCAATTTCAGAAATCCGTTCCATTTGCGATAAGGCAATCTGGATTGAAAAGGGAAAAGTTCGTGAGATTGGAGAAGTGAATTACATTTGTGACAAATACACAAAAGAAGCTAAGAATGCAAGCAAGGAAAAAACCAAAAAACTAAAACCACAAAGGTTCTGATTTTTATTTTACTTTTTTTAATAGCTATTCTATTTAGCTATTTTTTAATTTATCTATTTTTATTTAAAAACTAAAAAAGCTATTTTTAAATTTAATTTATTCAATTAATAAAACTAAATAAAAAAAGAGACTATTTTTTAAATTTTATATTCATTCTATTAATAAAACTAAATAAAAAAAGAGACTATTTTTTAAATTTTATATTCTTTCTATTAATAAAACTAAATAAAAAAAGAGACTATTTTTTAAAAGTTCTGAGAACTTTATCTTTGGTTATATTTAATAAAACCCCTACCCCATGAGTTATTGGATCTTTTGTAGACCCATCCAAATCATAGCGGACTGTTATAGGAACTTCAACTATTTTCAATCCTGCTTCAGCAGCATCTACAAGCATTTCGCTTTCAATTCCAAATCCTGTGTCCTTAAATCTGAAAACATTTTTGGATTTGGGAGAAAACGCTCTAAAACCACTTTGGGAATCTGTTACCTTAGTTCCTGCAGAGATGTTTGTGGCAATGTCCAAGACCTTTTGTCCAACTCTCCTATATGCAGGAGTGTTTTCCTCAGGACCATTCATATACCTGCTTCCATTGACCAAGTCTGCAGCATCATCTATGATTGGCTTAATCAAGTCAGGAATCTCATTAGGATTATGCTGGCCATCACCATCTATTGTAATGATTATTGAATCATCCCCAATAGCTTTAAAGCCTGATTTCAATGCTTCGCCCTTGCCTAAATTAACACTATGCTTTATTACACGAGCGCCAGCTTCAATAGCTACTTCAGAAGTCTTGTCACTGCTTCCATCATCTACAACAATAACTTCATCAACATGCTCTAAAGTTTTGCCTACGACATCAGCTAAAGCCTTTTCCTCATTGTATGCAGGTATAATAGCCACTACATTTGCCATTTTATCACTTAAAAATAAATCAGTACTGAAAAAATAAAAATTAAAAATAGTAAAAATATTAAAAAATTATTGAAAAAGTCTATTGTAAAAATAAGATTGAAAATTAATCTTCAATCCTATAATACCATTTCATCCATTCCACAGTTCTTCTTATTCCCTCTTTAGGGTCAACTTTCGGATCATGCTTTAAATCGCGAATAGCCTTGGAAAAGTCAATGGTCTTGACTTTTGTAGTGAATGCTTCAGCAGGAGTGTATGTCACTAAGGAGTCATCTATTCCTACCGCTTCCAATACCAAGTCAGAGTATTCTTCAATGGTCATTTCCCATTCCTGTTTGCTTCCAACATTGTAAACTTCACCAGGAATGAAGTTATCAACGATATTTGCAAAGGTGTTTGCAGTGTCTTCAACATAATCAATAATTCTTTTATGGCCTTTATGAACAGAATAAGGCAATCCGTGAAGTGCTTTATAAATGAAAATAGGGATGAAACCCTTGTATGGAGAATAAGCTTCATGAGGACCATAACAGTTTACAGGACGAACTCTTACTGTTTCAGTTCCAAACATTGTTGCTGAATTCATGCACATCAATTCTCCAGCCCATTTGGAAATCGCATAGTCATTCATTTGATAAGTGTCCTTAATTGGCCTGTTTTCCATTACATCTTCAGTCATGATTCCTTCATAATCACCGTAAACTTCTGCAGATGAGAAAGAAATCATCCTAAAACCTAATTTCTCTTGAAGACGGATCATGTTCTTTAAACCGATTACATTGGTTTCCCAAAGGTTTTCATAATATCCTTCACCATTCCATCTTCCGTATTCTGCAGCTAAGTTGTAAACATAATCGAATTTTTCATTATCATCAAAGATCCTTTCCATTTGACGATAGTTACGAATATCCCCTCTAACATAGTCAGAGTAGGAATCAGAGTATAAGTCAGCTTCATCTTCATGATGCAACAAGTCAACTGACAATACTTCATGACCTCTGCTTCTTAGTTCATTTACAAGATTTGTTCCTATAAATCCTGCTCCTCCAGTTACCATAATTCTTTGAGTTTCCATAAAAACACCTTTTTATCAAATAGTATCATAAAATCATAAATCATAAATCATCATAAGACCATCACAAAATCATAATGAAATCAAAACTAAATGTCAATATCCTCTAGGCTTTCAGGCTTCTTGCCTCTCAACCTTTCAAAAAATCCTAATTCTTCAAATTCATTTAAAGTGTATTTCATTTGTGCCAATTTTGTATATGCTATATCCAAACGATTTTCCAAATTGTATGTCCTTTGATTCTGACGAATTCTTGATTTCTTCAAGTCTCTTTCTAAACCTGCAATTTCATAATTGGCATCATTCAATTCCTTTGTCAGCTTATTTATCAGTTCATTCAATTTTTCATTGTCTTGCCTTTCAGCTTTAAGATATCTCCTAAGAACATCAACTCTATGATTCAATTTCTTGGTTTCAAGGGCTAACTCTTCAATATCATACTGCTTAAGTTCCATTTCCATTGATTCAAATCTAATAATGTCTCTTGAAAGGTTTTCCCTTTCAATAGCAAAATGCTCTATCCTATCTTCATAGGATTCGCATCTTTCCTTGAGAATACGATTTTCCTTCCTATATTTGGAAAGCTGTATCTTCAGCTCTTCGATTTCCTCTTGAGGGCTTTTTTCATTAATCATTGAATCACTTAAACAATTGAAAAATTAAAAATAAAAGTGGATAATTGTAAAATTAAATTATCTCATTTTTAATAAAGTTTAGAATTTCATCTTTAGCCTTTTCATCTTCCAATGCAAATCTTAAGGAAGTTTTTAACCAATCGATACGGTTACCTATATCATAGGATTGGCCTTTAAAGACTTGACCATAGATTTCATCCAATTTAGA
Organism: Methanobrevibacter olleyae; assembly: GCA_015063035.1. GTDB lineage: Archaea > Methanobacteriota > Methanobacteria > Methanobacteriales > Methanobacteriaceae > Methanobrevibacter > Methanobrevibacter olleyae_A. The sequence goes on along the minus strand of SUTG01000026.1, from coordinate 13,945 downwards.
CAATGCATCAGTCAATTGAATTTCACCACCGTAACCAGGCTCCACATTTTCAATGCAGTCAAAGATGTCTGGAGTGAGAACATATCTTCCCATAATGGCCAAATTACTTGGTGCAACTCTTAAAGGTGGCTTTTCAACTAACTTATCGATTTGATAGATATCAGGTTCAATCTCTTCACCACCAATAATACCGTATCTTTCCACCTTTTCATCCGGAACCTCTTCCAAAGCGATGACTGATTTGCCATATTTCTTATGGATATCGATTAATTGCTTTGTGCATGGAACAGTGTCCTTAGTGATTGTATCCCCTAACATAACTACAAAAGGATCATTTCCGACATGCTTTTTTGCACAATAGATAGCATCACCAAGACCTTTTTGCTTCTTTTGCCTTATGAAATGAATATCCGCCAAATCGGAAATATATTCAATTTCCTTTAAAAACTCTTCTTTGCCTTTTGTCTTTAAATGATGCTCCAATTCGAAAGACCTGTCAAAATGGTCTTCAATTGACCTTTTACCTTTACCTGTAACAATTAAAATGTCATCCACACCGGAATTTACTGATTCCTCTATTACATATTGAATAGTAGGCTTATCATAAACCGGTAGCATTTCCTTAGGTTGAGCCTTTGTAGCAGGCAAGAATCTTGTTCCTAAACCTGCTGCTGGAATAACTGCCTTCATCATTACACCTCAAATAAATTGAATTAAAAATTCTTAATATTAAAGAATATATATTATTATTAATTTTATTAATAAAAATATATAAATATGATGAAAAAATAGCATTTTTGAAATAATCAACTTAAATTAGTACAAAAAATGAAAATAAAAAGTATTAAAATCAGTTTAAAATAATTTATAAAAATGGTGCAGGGGACGGGAATCGAACCCGCGAAGGGACTAACCCACTAGGCCCTCAACCTAGCGCCTTTGACCGCTCGACCACCCCTGCATAAAAACAGAAAAATAGTACAGTACTATATAATATATTTATTATCTTATTTAAATATTACTACCAACTTAAATAAAAAAATTAGCTCAGAAATCAAATAAGCTCAATATTCACATCCATAGATTCGCCATTAGCCAAATCCTTAATCAAATCTCTATTCAAATCAATAGCTGCTTTGTTAGACTTAATCATTAAGGTTCTAGAGCACACAAATGTGCTTTTTCTGCAAACAATATCTGTTGGATGAGATAGAGTTAAATCATGATGACCATAGCCCTCTATAGTATCGGAGGCATTGGGAGTCTTTAATTCAACCACTACTTTTGTATCATCATTAGCAAGTTTCTCCTTGAATTCTTCTGGAAAATCTTCCATTGACTTATCAATATCCAATCCTATAATGCAATCTCCAGACAGACTCAAGTCCTTATCCTTTGTAATTTCAAATGTGGATTTATGCAAAGACAATACATTTTCATGCCCTTTTGCCTTAATCTTAAAATTCATAATAAAAGTTATGCAAATTATTTTATAAAAATATTTTTAAAAAACCAAATTCAAATAGATATATAATAGAGGATATATTTTTTATTAAGGAGTTTTTATATGATATTGAATACTGGCTTAAGAACAGACATTCCAGGATTTTTCAGCGAATGGTTCTATAATAGGATAGATGAAGGATTCGTTTATGTGAGGAATCCCTATGCAAAGAACCAAATCTATTCCTATAAATTAGATCCAGAGGTAATAGACTGCATAATTTTCTGCACAAAAAATCCAAAGCCAATGTTTGATAATCTTGAAAAGATAGACAGTTTCAACCAGTATTGGCACATAACAATCACCCCTTATGAAAAGGAGGTAGAACCTAATGTTCCTCCAGTGGATGAGGTTTTAGAAAGCTTCAAATATCTTTCTAAAAAATTAGGAAAGAAAAATGTGACATTAAGGTATGATCCAATCTTCATCAATGAGAAATACACTTTGGAAAAGCACGTTGAATCATTTGAATATATAATAAATTCATTATCCGGTTATACAACTGAAGCCATCATAAGCTTTATTGACCTATATGAAAAGACAAAACGCAATTTTCCTCAAGCAAGAGAAGTAACTAAAGATGAAAGATTAAAGATAGGGAAAGAATTTGCTCGAATAGGAAATGAAAATAACATAAGAATTAAAACATGCGTAGAAGGAACTGAATTAGACAAATTCGGCATAGATTCAAGCGGCTGCATGACAAAGGAAGTAATTGAAAGGGCAATCAATAAGAATCTTAATATTCCTAAACAAAAGGCAAGAAATGGAGAGTGCTATTGCCTATTGAATAATGATATAGGGGAATACAACACATGCAATCATGGTTGCCTATACTGCTATGCAAATTCAAATAAGAGATTGGTCAAAAGGAACTTGAAACTTCATGATCCAAAATCTCCTCTTTTAATTGGAGAAATAAATGAAGATGACATAATTATCGAAAGAAAACAAGAAAGCTGTATCTCAAATGAAAAGACTAAGCAAACAAGATTATTTTAAAATTAAAAAACACGAAAAAGGGAAGATATCATGAATGAATTCATAGCATATTGTGGATTGGATTGTGAGAGCTGTGAAGCTCGCATAGCAACAGCAAATGATGATAATGAACTACGTGAAAAAGTTTCAAAGCTTTGGAGCGAACTAAATGGAGTGGAAATAAGTCCAGAAATGATTAATTGTGTAGGGTGCAGGATTGATGGAGTGAAAACTCCATTCTGTGATTCAATTTGCCCTATAAGACAATGCGCTTCAGCAAGAAAATATGAAACATGCACAGATTGCGTGGAACTTGATGAATGTGAAAAAGTTGGAATGATTCATAAAAACAATAGTGATGCACTAAAAAATTTAAAAAACCTAAAATAGATAACATTTACACATAATAATTTATGCACAAAAATATTCCATTAATTTAATAAAAATAACGATTAATTATATTAAAAATAAAATCAAAAGTTGTTAAATTATGAAAGGTACATACTGTTTAATCATATCTATGAGAAAAAGTGAGAAACTTAACATAGGGCATCTATATCAGCAAGACCATAAATTTAGGAAAGGATACTATGTTTACATAGGTTCAGCAATGAATTCTCTTGTTGCAAGAATCAATAGGCATTTGTCTGATGAGAAGAAACTTCATTGGCATATAGATTACCTATTGAAGAATGAAAGCAGTGAAATAAGGGATGTACTGTTTAATGTTTCTGATGAGAAGATTGAATGTAATCTTGCATCAATGATAGCTGAAGATGGTGAGGAAGTTCCTAAATTCGGATGTTCAGATTGCAAATGCAATTCCCATTTGATTTACTTTAAAAGAAAAAGAGATGCAATGAAATCTGTAAAAACTGCATATGAAAGGTTAGATATGGAATATCATAATTTAAACTATTTCAAAAAAGAATTATTGAAAAATAAAAATTAAAAGAAGTTAAAAATCGATAAAATTATAAAATCTAAAATTTTTAAAAAAAAATTAAAAAATTCATTTTAAGAATAAAAAAAGAGTGAATAAAATATTAAAAAAAATTAAAAAATACATTTTAAGAATAAAAAAAAAGAATGAATAAAATATTAAAAAAATAAAAAAAAGAAAATAAAAATAATAAAAAATAATCCATTAATCCAAGAATGACTTAAAGAAATTTTCAAAATCCTCATCTTCCATTGGCTCTGGAGTTGAGAAATTGTCATTTATGAAAATATCGCTTGCTAATTTTCTATAAGCTTCTGCCTCATTTGAATCAGGAGCATATTCAACTACTGTTTTTGCATCCAATTCACTTCTTTGAATCAAATTGCTCCTTCCTATAACTCCAATGACTTGAGTGTTGATTTTTTCTGCAAAGGAACTGACAATTTCCTCTTCATTCTCAATGCCCTTGCAATTGCAGATGATTCCTCCAAGATTTCCCTTTAGCTTCTTGATTCCTTTGGAAATGTTGTTTGCAGCATATAATGACATATACTCACCAGAGGATACAATGAATACCTCATCAGCATAATCTTCCCTAAGAGGAACAGAAAATCCTCCGCAGACCACATCACCTAAAACATCATAAAGAATAACATCAAAATCCTCATCAAAGGCATTGAGATTCTCTAAACGTTTCATTGCGACGATAACTCCACGTCCTGCACATCCCACTCCAGGTTCAGGGCCACCACTTTCAACACATTTGATTTGATTGAATCCTTCAAAAACCAAATCTGAAAGCTCTGGAGCCTTATTGTCCTTTAAGGTGTTTACAATTGTAGGTATCCTTTTACCGCATAAGGTTCTTGTAGTGTCAGATTTAGGATCACAACCTATCACCATAACCTTCTTGTCATCTTCACTATAAGCTGCTGCAATATTAGCTACTGTGGTACTTTTTCCAATACCGCCTTTTCCATAAATAGCTATTTTCTTCTGTCTTTTCATTATTACACCAATAATTTTAAAGTAATCAGTTAACTAGTAAGCATGATCAATCATTTTCTTTAAATCAATTATAATTAAATCTTTTAATATTTATTCTCTAGGAACCAACTTATAAACAAAGTCGCTTTCCCTTAATTTCTCATCAATTGCTATTGCCACATTTGAACCTTTTTCACACCTTTCAATAGCTTTTCCATCAATTTGCATAGAGTCAATCACATGGGTGATGGAACCTGTTGTTGGCCCTTGTATCATAATCTCATCACCGATAGCCAAGTCATCCCAGATCTTAAGCTCTGCAACCCTAATCCTATTATAATAATTTACAACCTTTCCAATATCCTTTTTCATGAATTTTGATTGGTTGTTTTCACTGATTTCATAAGGAACATTGAAGTAAAATCCAGTGTCATAACCTCTATTGAATACCTTCATCAGCTCTTCCATCCATTCAGGATCATATTGATAGTTTTCAGGGTCTTCATGATACAAGTCAATGGCCTCCCTATAAACCTTGACTGCTGTTGCAACATAATCTGGAGACCTTGCCCTTCCTTCAATCTTAAAGGAATCGATACCAGCTTCAATGAGTTCTGGAATATGCTCTATCAATGCCATATCCTTAGGAGAAAAGAAATTTGTCCTGTATGAACCATCATATGAATGGGATATGATGAATGACTCATCGTCACATTTCGAAAAATTGATTACATCATCATTCTCATCTTCCTCAAAGCTCAATTTCCATTCTTTTCTGCAAGGCTGGAGACAATCTCCACAATTAGCGCTTCTGCCATACAATCCGTAGCTCAAGAAGCATCTACCGGATATCGCCATGCACATTGCACCATGAATGAACACTTCAGTCTCAATGGAGGAATCGCTTTCCTTAAGTTTCTTGACAATCTCACTTATCTCATCTAAAGACAATTCCCTTGATAGAATAGCCCTTTTAACACCTAATTTCTCCAATGCCTTCAATGCATAGAAATTAGTTGTGTTTTCCTGAACGCTCATATGGGCTTCAAGGCCATTTTCAATTGCCAAATCTATTAATGAAATGTCTGATAGAATGATTCCATCTGCACCATACTCCTTGATATAGGGTAATTGCTCCTTTAGCATTTCAATGTCTTTGTCTTTCATTATGGTATTTGTGCAGACATATAGCTTAGCCCCATATTCCCTTGTCAATTCGCTTGCCTTCCTAATGTCTTCAAGGGAGAAATTACTTGCATTAACCCTCATATTCATATCTTCAAGGCCAATATAAACTGCATCTGCACCGTTTTTCAGTGCACTGGTCAATGAAATAAAATTTCCTGCAGGAGCTAACAATTCCACCATAGAAACAACTCATATAAATTTAACAATTCAGTAATGAAATAAGGAAAAATAAATATAAAAAAATAGTTTAAAAAATTAAAAGTGAGGAAAATTATTCATCTTCCTCTGCTGCATCTCTTAAAGGTTGATAATAATCATAGTAGGATTCCGCTTCTAAATCATCAGGAATCTCAGTAGGGTAATCTTCATTGATACAGCCTAAGCATAATTTGTCTCCATCGATGCCAATGGCTTCAATAAGAGACTCTATGCTGATATAACCTAAAGTTTCAGCGCCTAACTGTTTTCTGATATCATCAATTTCCAAATTAGCTGCGATCAATTCCTCTTTAGTAGCAAGAGCAACACCGTAGAAACATGGCGCAATTACTGGAGGGCATCCAATCAACATATGGACCTCTCTAGCCCCTGCTGCCTTAAGTATTCTTACCAGGGATTCGGAAGTGGTACCTCTAACAATACTGTCATCGATTACAACAACGCTTTTTCCTTCAAGTTCATGTCTTAATGGGTTTAATTTGAGTCTTACAGCAATTTCACGCTCTTCTTGAGTCGGCATAATGAAAGTTCTTCCAACATACCTGTTTTTGATTAAACCTTCACCGTATGGAATGCCTGAAGCTCTTGCATATCCAATAGCTGCAGGGATTGATGAATCCGGAACAGGCAAGACCAAATCGGCATCAATAGGATATTCCTTATACAATGCTTCCCCGATTCTAAGCCTTGTATTGTAAACGCTTCTCTCATCGATTACACTATCAGGACGGGCAAAATAAACATATTCAAACATACAATGTGCCTTTTTAGAGCCTTTTGAAGATGGCAAGATATAGGAATTAACCTTATTGTCCTTGAAGTAGAGCAATTCACCAGGTTCCAAATCACGAATGAGTTTCGCATCAATGACATCAAAGGCAACTGATTCAGATGCAACTACAAAATGGTCATCGGTTTCACCTAAAACCAAAGGTTTCATAGCCATAGGATCTCTTAAAACATATAATTCATCATTGATTAAAATAACCAAGGAATAGGAACCTATCAATTTTTGAGAAACAGTATCAATGACCTTTAAGATATCCTTTTCAGTCTTAGCCTCTTCCTTAATTAAATAACAAACAACTTCAGAATCAGTGTCAGATTTGAATTCATAACCTTTTTCAGTTAATTCATCCCTTAATGAACCTGAATTAACAATATCACCATTATGAGCCATAGCGATGAACCCATCATCCAATTCAGTGAAGAAAGGCTGTGAATTCTCTATTTTTGACTGTCCAGTTGTAGAGTATCTAACATGCCCAATACCTACATTACCTGCTAAGCTCTTGATTAAAGCATTGTTAAAAACATCAGTGACCAGACCCATTCCACAATAAAAATTCAAACCGTAATTGATGTTATGAGTAGCTATACCTGCAGATTCCTGTCCTCTATGCTGTAAAGCATATAAACCGTAATAAATCAAGTGAGAAACATCCTTAAGATTATCCTTAGAATGTATTCCTACAATACCACACTTATCTTTCAATATTTAATCTCCTTACCCTATTAAGACATAAAATTTTTAATAATTTTAAATCATGAATATAATATTTTGAACTTAAAAAAATATTATATAATTATTTATAAATTTTCTAATATTTATAATAAATCTTTTTGAAAAAATTTTAGTAAAAAAGTAATAAATAACTATTAAAAAATTATTAAAAAATATATTGAAATTCCTTAAAAAAATAAGATAAAAAATAGTTAAAAAATTTATGAAAATATGTTTAGATTCCTTAAAAAAATAAGATAAAAAATAGATAAAAAATTTATGAAAATATGTTTAGATTCCTTAAAAAAATAAGATAAAAAATAGTTAAAAAATTTATGAAAATTTAAGAAAAAATAAGATAAAAAATAGTAAAAAGTAAAAAAATATTAAATAAAAATAAAATTAGAATGAATGATTATTTAGCCCCAAAGGTTTGAAAAAGCATTGTAAATCTCTTCTTCATCATCATCTTTCATTTCTTCATCATCAAAATCATAATCCTCTTCATCTTTGTCATAACTTGGATTTTCATTTGAGTCATCCTCTTCATCCTCGATTGACTTTAGAGACTTGAGATTGAAAACATTTATGTCCTCCCTTTTTGACTCCTCAATGAAAGCGTTGCTAAACAAATCATCATCAATGATTGAATCATTGGAATCATTATCTAAATCTGAATTTCCTTCAAACCTTTCATTATAGATAAATCCGTCATCCTTTGGAGTATTGAAAATGTCATTCTCTTCTATTGTCTCAAATCCTGATGTGGAAAATGAAGAGCTTGAAGCAAACTCGTCAATGTCATCGAACTTGAAATTGCTTTTGAAATTATTGTAATCCAAATCCTGCTTGTTTGTATCGGATAAGATAAATGCTGTCTTAATGATTTTTAACCAATCCAATGCATCTTCCTTAGATTCTGCACAAATGGCTCCTTGACCTATCATAAGGTTTTTAGGGCGGAAATTGTCTGTGCTGATTAAAATGAACTTATAAACATCCTGAGAGAGGTATTCCCCAAAGAGATCATACCACAATTCATTTAAGGAATAGACTTCCAATGAGTTCTTGCTATGGATTCCCTCGAATCTTGATTTCAAATCTGAAAAGTCTGACTTGATTTGATCCAATTGCCTTTGAAGTATCTTAACCTCTTCTGCTAACTTCTCATTCTTCTCTCTAATTGATTTGGACTCCTTGACTAAAAGTTCATTTTCCTTAGTTATCTTATCATGTTTCAATGATGCCTCTTCAAAATCCTTTTTTAGCTCGTGATACTTTCTTTTGGAAACATTGATTGAAGAAAGGTTAGAAATGTTGTATAAGCCTCCACGAATAATGGAATTGGCTATTTCATCTTCAATGATGTTTTCATCATAATCTCCATATTCATACCTTTCTAATTCATCAAGTGAAGGAAGCTTTAAGTATTCTATATAATTAAACTCATTCTTTAAGGATTTCTTGAAGCTTTGATATAGTTTATGGTTTTCTGCATTGTTAAGAGCAGCGATTAAAACTAAATCCGCACCAATTACAGTATTTTTAGCTATTTCAATGTCATCTGTTGGAATTATGGAAGAGATATTCACATTAAAATTAGATAAGTCAAAATTGCTTACAGCCTTGGATAGGAATTCCAAATAATCAAGATTTGTTAGGATTATCCTAACATCAACCAATTCCCCTGCATTCAATTCATTTGGGTAAGAATCTTCAAAATCATTGAATCCATAATCATTCTCTTCATAATCATTATCCATTTTAACATCCCCTTTTAAATCAACTTAAACATGAATCTTCTTATGCCAGTTCCAAGCAGATTCCACTATGTCTTCCAATTCTGTAATTTTAGGTTTCCATCCCAATATCTCTTCAGCCTTTTTGGAATCGGCTATTAGGATATCAGGATCCCCTGGACGCCTTCCTTCAATCTTCACATCAAAGTCAATTCCAGTGACCTTCTTGCAAGTGTCAACAACTTCACGCACAGAAAATCCGTTGCCATTCCCCAAATTGAAAATGTTGCTGTCATTGAATGGTTCCTCCAAATACTGCAATGCCTTCAAATGGGCATCAGCCAAGTCATTCACATGAATATAATCCCTGATGCAAGTGCCGTCAGGAGTACTGTAATCATCACCAAAAATGGAAATGCTGTCCCTTCGTCCAATAGCTGCATCCAATACCAAAGGAATCAGATGTGATTCAGGATTATGGTCTTCACCAATTTCACAATCCAAGTCTGCACCTGCTGCATTGAAATACCTTAGTGAAACATATTTCAAGCCGCCAAAATCAGATTCATCCTTCAACAGGTTTTCAACCATTAATTTTGATTCCCCATAAGGGTTGATCGGCTTCAACTCACTATCCTCATTGATTGGAATGGATCTTGGAATGCCATACAATGCGGCTGTTGATGAAAAGATGAATTTCCTTACTCTGAATTCCTTCATGATTCTAAGCAAGTTCAAAGTGTTTTCATAATTGTTTTTGAAATACTTTTCCGGTTCCTCAACAGATTCCGCTACAGAAGAAAAGGCTGCAAAGTGCATTACTGCCTCAATATCATTGTCTTGAAAGATTTCCCTTACTTTATCACGGTCACTTAAATCTGCATTGACCAATTCTCCCCATTTAACTGCAGACTTATGGCCTTTGGATAAGTTATCTAAAACTATTGTTTCATAACCGGAATTATTAAGCAATTTATTGACATGGGAGCCTATATATCCTGCTCCACCAGTAATTAATATCATATTATCACAAATAGCTAATTATTGATTTAATAAAATACTTTCCTTTATTAAATTTTAAAAATATTTGATTTTTAATCTATGTTTAAAATATATATTAATATTTACTTTATTTTAATGAATATATAACTTTTTACATTATTTTAATGAAAATAAAGGAAAATTATTAGAAAAAGAGTAAAATAAGATTATTACAATATTAAAAAAAATTAAAAAAGAAAAAATAGCCAAATTCTTCCCAAAATTGGAAAGAATTTTGGTCCAGGTTTTCAGGCCGAAGGCCTGGAAAAGCTGGTCTATAAGAACAATTTACGTAATTTTAAAGCTGCACTTGGTTGAACTTTAATTAAAGCCTTTACAAGTTCAGTGGTACCAAGGGTTTCGAATTCAATGTCTTGGAAAGCTTTTGCAATACTGTTTAAGTCTTCATCATTTAAAGACCATAAGTAGTCACAAGCTTTGGTGTATTTGTCCATATCGTGACCCATAGCTTCATCAACCAAATCAGCATACTTTTTAAGGAATTTTTTGGAGCAATCACCTGCTGCAATAGCTTCAGCAGCTGTTTGTCCTGCTAATTTACCACCAGTAATACCACTGGTGATTCCTCCACCGGTTAATGGGTTAACTTGACTTGCAGCATCTCCACAAAGCATGATGTTGTCATTGTACATTTCCTTTACAAGACCACCAACAGGATCTCCACCTACATTCAATTCAACAGGTTGAGCATCCTTAAGTGCGTAACAGTTGTTTACAGCATCAACTAAGTATTCGTAAGCGGATTTTTCAGCCATTTCAGGAATGATAGCAAGTCCTGCATTTACGATATCGTCACCTTTAGGGAATAACCAGAAGTAACCTCCAGGTGCTACGCTACCGAAGTAGAACTCAAGAACATCGTTTCTTTCCATTTTAGCATTACACATTTCAAACTGTACACCCGCTTCCATGTGTTTAGGTTTGGTGATAGCCTTTAATCCAGCCCATTTAGCTACATGGGATTCAGGACCGTCTGCACCGATAAGGATTTTAGCGTTAATGTCGAAAACTTCACCCATGCATTCACAAGTTACAGTGTAGGATCCGTCTTCCTCTTTCTTAAGACCTTTTGCTTGGGTTTTGATTCTGATTTCTGCTCCTGCTCTACCAGCTTCCATAGCCAAATGCTTATCGAAGACTTTTCTTTCCAAGATGTAACCTGCTTCTGGCAATTCAACTACATCGTTAGTTAACCAAACGTCAGTTCCATCAGGAGCGATTAATCTGATACCTTCAATTTCTTGGGTAATCCAATGAGGGTCAGCTTCAAGTTCCAAAATTTCAAAGGTTCTTTTGGAAACACCTTCAGCACATCTTTTAGGAGCGCCTATTTCAGATTTCTTATCCATGAGAATTACTTTTGCTCCGCCTTTTGCAGCAAATCTTGCTGCAGTGGAACCAGCAGGTCCAGCACCAATAACCAATACATCAGTTTTAATCATGACAATCAACCTCGCTTATTCCTCTTCCATTTCCAATGCCGCTAAAGGACAAGCATCTACACAAATTCCACAGTTATTACAGTTATCGTCAAAAACTAAAGCAGTTTCCTTAACTTCAATGCAGTTTCTTACACAGACACCTGCGCAACAACCACAGTAAGAACACCAATCTTTTACAATCATAATTAAATCTCCAAATAATTTCAAATTAAATTTAACTTAATTTTTACATAATTAATATAAAATCATCAATTTATTTTAAAATATTTTAAAACCTAAAAAACAATAAAACAAATAGCTTTAGAATATTTTAGAATAAATAGTCTTAATACATAACATAAAAATATATATTTTTTATTATATATAACCTTTAGGTTAAAAAAAGGAAAATAAGGAATGAATAAGGAAAAATAGAATTAAAAATTAATAAAAATAGAAAATAAACTATAAAAACTTAAAAAAATTAACTAAAAAAGTAAAATGAAAAAAGAAAAAATAGAAAAATCACATTTAAAATAATTAAAAAAATGATAAAAAATGATAAAAAAAGAAAAAAATCAAATTTAAAATAATTAAAAAAAATGATAAAAAAAGAAAAAATCAATTATAAAATAATCAAAAAAATGATAAAAAAAGAAAAGATAAAATTCCAAACTAAATCATGTTTGGAACTCTAAGTGAAGTAGGCAATGGCTTGATCTTAGCTGGTGTACCTATAGCCAAGTAATAAGGAGGCACACTACGGGTTACAACTGCACCTGCAGCTACAATAGCTCCTTCACCAACTTCAATGTTTGATAAGAATGTGGTGTTTCCACCAACAGAACAACCCTTTCTAAGTTGAGGTCCTTTCAAATCATATTCCACTCTGACAGGATATCTGTCATTGGTAAAGCAGGCACAAGGACCAATGAATACATTATCCTCTATGACACTGTTTCTTGGAATGTATACATTTGATTGAATGCTTACATTGTTTCCAATCTCACATCCACCTTCAATGACAGTGTTGGTGCCTATCAATACATCATTGCCTATTTTAGTATGATCCCTTACAACAACATTATGTCCAGTTTTAAAATCATCTCCAATGATTACATCATTATAGATTACAGTATTAGACCTTAACAAGATGTTTTTACCTAAAACAGGGTCTTTACTAAATCTCTTATAATTAACTCCTAATTTGATTCCTTCCCTAATTAGTCTAGGGTCTTTAGAGTCATTATTGTTTCCACGTAAATTTAAAAAACTAGGCATAATATCACCTCTTTTAAAAAGTTCAATGAACTTAAAATTTTTACAATGCTAATATATTCAAATAATAGTATATTCAATAAAGTATAAAAATATAATGATTTAAATTGAATATTTTTTAATACTTAGATAAATTGAATATTTAGATTAATTGAATATTTTAATACTTAAATTAATTCAATTATGATTTGGATTTTTAGAATCTTATAAATTCAATTCCCTTAGCTTTTTATCCAGTTCCTCTTCACTAAGTTCATCTTCCTCTTCCAGTTCCATTTCCTCATCCAGGATTTCATCTTCACCAGAGGCAATCTGTTGAGCCCTCATATTTTCCTCTTCAAGATACTTTTCCTTGTTCTCTTCCCAATCAGCCTTGATTTCTGCAATCAAGTCATCATCAGCTTCAATGGCAGGTCCAGTGTAGGAACAGTCCTTACATTCCCATTTTGACCAAACTTGTGGAATGATCCAATCTATATTGCTGGAACCGCAACGTGGACAGATAGTTCTTTTCATATTATCACTTCAAAACAATTATAAAAATTATCCATATTGCAAAAATTATTTATATTTCTGTCAGTACTATAAAATTCAATATAAAAATTTTTTAAATCATCATCCAATTTATAAAATTCAAGATAAAAATTATTTAGATTATCAGTCAGTATTATAAAAACTCCAAATCAAGTCCAATGCCTCACCAGGTTCAAGTACACCTGATCTGGTTTCCCTTAAAATTCTCTGTATTGAATACCTTTTCATGTGGGGAAACTTCTTATGAACTTCATACAACAAAGGACATCCGAATCCTTTAAACTTGATTAGATTATAATGGCTAGTCAAGGATTTGTTCTCTAATTTTGATACGGATAATGAAGCAGGTAAGTTGAGTCTAATAATCTTATTATTTTCAATCTCATTATCTACATCACTTGATTCATTTTCACTGTTTTCATCAATTTTTAATTCATTTTTATCAAAATTACAAATTTGTTCTGTAATGCATTGGCTTCCAGTTGCCAACATATCCCCAAAAATCACAATAGGAATATCATTCTCCAAAGCATATTTGCATAAAGTGTCTTCAATGATTTTTGAACACCTTCCACATGGGTGAAA
>SUTG01000025.1 GCA_015063035.1 Methanobrevibacter olleyae | reverse complement strand
AAAAAAAAAAATAAAAAAAAAAAAAAATAAAAAATAATTACAAGAAATGAAAAATCTATTTGAAAGAATAAAAAAAATATTAAAACTAGTTAGGAATATTCTCCAAACTAGCGAAATATTTCAAACTTTATAAGAAAAGCTTGTCTAGTCTAAATAACTTAATAAATCGTCTTTAGTGGTAAATGCCATATGAACAGCATCAAGGATTTCATCTCTAGTTAAAGGTGCTTCTCCACCTTTTTGCATAGAACAGACATGGTTTCCTTCATCAGTAACACCAATGGTTATTCTAGCATCCAAGATTTCTTCCTCTTCTAAAGAAGGATCTAAAATCAAGCCATCACCGATTTTTACAAATGTGGATAAAGCTAGTTTGTCTCTGATTGGTAAATCCATGGTTTCATCTTCAGACAATACAACTTCATCATCAATGTATTCAGCAACTGGCAATTTAGTGTTCATTAAAGCTGCCATTACAGCAAGGTTAGATGCATCAAATAAGTTTCCATCGTAATCAATAACATGCAAGTCAATGAAAAGCATCCAAACTTTTTTGCCTTCTTCAATGCAAAGCTTTTCCAAATCCACCAATTCACTTTCACGAATTCCACGGTCAACTACACGTGCAAGTTCAATGGATTCTGGACTAGGTGGACCTGGTTCAAATCCAGGAGCAGCCATTGGCAATAATTCACAATTAGTCATCAATACCCCTAAATTAGGAGTGTCAGCAAATGGTTCACCGATAGTTGGTTTTACACCTACAATAACTTGGGTGTCACCTAATTTAACTCTTGCAGAACCTTCTGCCTTTTCAATAACATTAGGTTCAATGAAAATATCTCTTCTTTCATCAAAAGCTCTTCCATCAGCTCTTTTACCATCATTTATAAGTCTTGTAATACTTTTTCTAGTAATTTCTGGTACAATATCCATATTTTCACAACCTATTCAGAACTATACCTGTTCTTTAAAGCTTCATGTTGGAGTTGGCTAATTTTCATACATCCTTCCATAGCTAAGTCCAAAGCTTCTTCAAATTCTTCTTCAGTTAAGTTACCGTCAGCTTGAAGTAAGGTGATTTCACCGGTTCTTGGCATAATAGCGATAGGAACATCCGCTTGTCCTTCCTTATCCTCTTTTTCAGACAAGTCCAAAACGATTTGGTCATTTACCTTGCCTGCAGCACATCCAACTACAATATCCTTCATTGGAATACCTGCATCCGCTAATGCTACAGCCGCAGCGGTGATTCCTGCACAACGGGTTCCACCTTCTGCCTCAATTACTTCAATTGATACATCCACCATTGATCTTGGGAATGATTCCAACATTAAAGCAGGCCTGAGTGCATCAGCAGCTATTTTGGAAATTTCAGTTGATCTTCTATCTGGACCAGGTCTTTTACGGTCATCTACTGAAAATGGAGCCATATTGTATCTAACTCTAATTACACCAGTGTTAGGTTTTAATAAACGTCTGATATAGGATTCTCTTGGGCCGTATACAGATGCTAAGATCTTATTTCCACCAACTTCCAAGTAAGCAGAACCATCTGCTCTTTTCAAGACTCCAGCTTCAATTTTGATTGGACGGAGCTCATCATAAGCTCTGCCATCAGCTCTTAATTCTTTGTCATTTGAGATAATAAAAAACACCTCTTTAAAATCACATTCATAATTAACAATAATTATTAAATTTTTAATTCAACAGCTTAAATACCTCTTCCTTGTGAAATGTTTAAAGTAGGAGATTTAGAATTATCTGCACGACTTAAATCAAAAGAAGATTTATTATTCTTTTTTTGCTCATTGATGTATTCATAAGTGTCCATGAAATTAGGTTTTTTGGATTTTTCTTCCTTTTCATCATCTTCAGAATCTTCTTCCTCATCCTCAGATTCTTCACCATCATCCTCTTCAGGACTTTCTTCGGAATCTTCAAGTACATCTTCATCTTCAGATTCTTCAGCAGCTTCATCTTCAGAATCCTCTGAATCTTCATCATCTTCAGATTCTTCAACAATTTCCTCTTCAGAATCCTCTGAATCTTCATCATCTTCAGATTCTTCAACAATTTCCTCTTCGTCTTCAGAAATAGCTTCAGAGATTACATCTTCCAGTTCTTCATCAGAGATATCATCTTCAAAGTCTTCGATTTCCTCTTCTGAATTATCTAAATCATCATCTTCATCTTCATCCTCAGAATCCTCATCATCATCCAAGTCCTCTTCATCGATATCTTCATAATCTTCAGTTTCATCATTGAAGTCTTCCAAGTCATCTTCGAATTCTTCATCTTCAGAATCCTCATCATCATCCAAGTCATCTTCTGAGTCTTCATCTAAGAATCCTTCTTCAGCCAATTCCTTTTCAACTTCATCTCTGAAATCCTGAAGTTCAGGTTTTTTCAAGCCTTCTTCAAATGCATCCTCTTCTGCTTCTTGTTCTGCTTCTTGTTCTGCCTCTTCAGCTTCTTCCTCTTCTGGAGGTAATTCGCCGTCAATAAGTAAACAAAGCTTGTTTTTAATTCTATCAGTTAAACCAGAGGTATGAGCTTCTCTTTCGATTAATTTGATAATGTTTTTAACGATTTGTTCCATGTCTTCATTACCTTTTACCCAAACAAGACCATTTTGACCGACTACGATCTTACAGCCAGTCTTATCCTTGATCATGTTGATCATGGAACCTTTCTTACCAATTAAACGAGGCACTTTGGTAGGAGCGATATCTACAATAACTCCGCCTTTGAATTTGCCCATTCCACGGCCTTTTAATCCTAATTTAACCTTTTTAACTTCGTCAACATCGACGATTCTTAAGAAAAGAACATCACCAATGTCAAATACTCTACTCAATTCCTTTTTCTCTCTTCCGAATACTTCAGATGCAGGCAAGATACCAGAGTATGGTGAGTTAATGTCCACTCCCCACATGGAAAATCTGACATCATCGATTTTACCAATAACCACATCTCCTTTTTTAGGAAGATATTTGCTTTTCAAAGGAATTACACTAATTTTCTTATTCCTTAAAGAAACTAAACCTAAGAGTTTGGAACAAATTTTTCCATCATCTTCAAAGGTTCCTCTTCCTGGATAATAATCATCCTCTGCTAATAATTCTCCAGGAACAACTAAATCTTTTTCATTCACATATATCATACATATACTTCCCATAAGAGTATATAAATTCAACAACACATCTAAATTAAAACACCTATAATCTAATCCAATTAGTCTCTTATTCTCTAATCAAATTAAAATCCATTAACCATTTTATTGCCAATGGACTATTCATATAGTTAATTTATTAATTTAGTTTCAGCTTCTCCTCCTGAGATAGAAGCCATTTTATGATTAAAATCATCTTGAAGACCACCAGGCATTTCTACAATTCCAATCCAAGAACCGTCTTGTTGCCATTCTTCATTTACAATTTGTCCAAATGGGCGAATTGCAGAATAAGCATTACCTGCTGCTGTGCTTGGTAATCTAACAGCCATTTTAACTTTTTCAAATTTAATTGGAATTAAAACTTTAATTGCTTTTAAAGCTATTTGAACCTGTTCATCAACAGATTTAAATGCGTCGACTTTAACTTTTGCTTCGTTCATAGCATTTTCAATTCTCATTGCTGGGTGTGGAAGACCGTTTTGAGGGTTAATTCCCTCTCTAGCTATTTTTGCAATAACCTGTTTTCTCTTGTCCTCTTGCATTTGTCTTCTTTGCTCAGCAGTCAATTGAACATGCCCTTTTAGAAGAATTTGGCTAGCCACTTCCAAAACATCAGTTGTTCCAAATACCTTTTCCATAGCCTCTTCAGAAGCCTTGTCTCCTTTTTTGGAATCCTTGAATATTTCTTCAACAGCCAATATGTCCTCAATTTCAATTTCTTTTTCATTATCTGGATTTCTAAAGTCTGCAGCTAAATCAGGATCAACTAAAATTTCAAATTTTTCTCCAAAAGATTCTAATCTTGCAATAATAGCATCATCTACATTTACCATGCTTACTCACCAAAAACCAATTAATTTGATATTGCTTTTTACTACATTTTAAAAAAAATAAAAAATGTAAAAATGAATACATTATAATAATGTAAAAATGAAAATGAGTTCATGATGAACTCAAAAATTAAAATATAAAGATTTAAGAATGTTAAAAAATCATGGAATAATCCCATATCATCTAAAACCGATTAGATGTACTTTACAATCATCCTCAAATGTTTATGCTTACTTAATAACTTTTCTGTAAGAATTAGCTTTATGCCAAACTTTGCAGTTTGCCTAACAGCCTTACTCTTCAGAACCTTCTTCACCATCGCTCTTTTCAGAAACATTTTCATCTACTTTTTCTTCAGAAGTCCCTTCAGAAGCTTCAGCTTCATCTGCTTCTTCTTCAACCACTTCTTCAGTTTCTTCTTCCTCTTCTTCAGCATTTCTCTCAAGAAGAGCTTCAACATACTTGGATACTTCATCATCAGATAATTTCCTGTAGCTTTGAGTATCCACTTCAATGACCGCTATTTCAACGCTTTGAGCTGTGGTTCTTCCTTCAGTAGCTTCGTAAAGCGCATCTAAACCTAAGTTGATTGCATCTTCTAAGCTAATGTCGTCTTCATATCTTTCCTCAAAGACATCCATAGCTGCTTGTACACCAGATCCAATAGCTGTTGCCTTATATTCAATTAAAGCTCCGCTTGGGTCTGTTTCGAATAATTTTACTTCTTCACCATTCACTCCACCAATGATGAGTGCTGAACCGAAAGGCCTTACACCACCATTTTGAGTGTACATCTGTTTCATGTCACAGATTTTTTTAGCTAAACCTCCAACAAGAATTGGTTCATTATAGGTAATTCTGTTAATTTGAGATTCAATACGTGCTCTTTCAATCAAAGCTCTTGCATCAGCTACAAGACCAGAGGTAGCTGCACCGATATGATTGTCGATTTGGAATATTTTTTCAATAGATTTTGCTTCCACTAATCTGCTTACAGTTCTTTTATCTACAATGAGAACTACACCTTCTTTGGATTTAAGACCTAAAGAGGTGGTTCCTCTTTTTACAGCTTCTCTTGCATATTCTACTTGGAAAAGTCTTCCATCTGGGCTAAATACAGTAATTGCTCTGTCATATCCAGCATTTTGTTGTTGTAAAGGTTGCATTTAATATCACCTATTTTTCTAAAATTTCAATTTCATAAACAAATTACTTAATAAATTACATATTTTATTTAAAATCAATCCAATTTATCTAAAATAAATGCGAGCATAATTATTTTATTAAATAATAAATAAACTAAAATACTGTCTAATTTTATTTTTAAACTTAAAGATTATTGTATTATTTAACTCATTTCACTTATTTTCTTCTTATCTTATAAATTACAGCATTTTAAAAAGAATAAATAAAATTTCAACCATAATTTACATTTAAACAAATTTAATTAATTTTAAAAAATAAACCAAACATTCTGTTATTTGGTAATATGTATTTTATTGATATTTCTGTCAATAATATATTATATTAAAGTTATTTATAAATGTTTTTAAATTGTTTTATTTTTCATTGATTATATTGAAAATAAAAAGAGAAATTTTTAAAAAAAAGAGAAAATTAATAGAAATAGATATTAAATACAAATTAGAATAGAATAGTTAAAATAAAATAGATTGGAAGAAAATAGATTAAAATTAGATTAAAATAAAGTAGATTAAGAATAGATTAAGAATAGATTAAGAATAGATTAAATAGTAACAGATTTAAAAAAAGTTCTATTGGATGATATCCTCATCAATGAATTTTGAAATTCCTGATTTGACTGTTCCAGAAACTCCAATTGTATTAATAGCTATTCTTTTTTTATTTTGTCTTGTTAAAGTGGATAGTGCAACCCTTAGATCATTTTCATAGGATCTTCCACATCTTAAGACTGTCTTATAATTGAAAATAGCTTCATTGTTATGAGTGCTTTCTTCAATGAGATAATGTCTCATTACCCATAAGTCAAAGTTACTTGAATGGTTCTCTCCCCAGTATCTAATGCAAGCATCCCAACAATATACCAACATGTCTTCCTTGGATATTTCAACTTCTGACTTTACATCAAGAATCAGGTAATGATGGTTTTTCCTTAATGTTGGAGGTAATACCTTTAGCTTCATGGCTCATCCTCCTCTAAATCATCATCAATATCCTCATTATCAATATCTTCAGTTAATTCCAAATCCACATCATCAATCAAATCATCATTAAATTCCACATCTAAGCAATCATCAAAGGAATCATCAAAGTCTTCAGATTCATTGAATTCCTCCAAATCACTTTCCAGATTGTCATAAGTGTCTGTGAAATCATCACTATCGATACGTTTTACGCCTTTAACGATCATGCTTTTTCTTTCCTTATTGAAATCAACGATTTGCTTAGGATAATAATAAAATCCATTGTATATCTCTTCATTGCTAAATCCAATGGACTTGAAGAAGGATACAATATCCCTTGTAGAGCGAACATCATAAATTGATTTGGAATCTGTTGTGAGAATCAATGGAAACTTGAATTTGCGATGAAACTTAAGGATTTCCTTAAAGCTGCTTATTACATTAGCCCTGTATCTGAGATGATTGTTTAAGATATCCCTAAAGCATAATTCAATAGCTACATTGTTTCTTTTAGCTTCCTTAGCCAATACATGATTCATACCTGAATCTCTTCTTTTATAGTAAGGTCTTGAGAGGACATCAATCCTATGGTTTTCACAAGCGCTGCGATTGACCTTTAAGTCTCCACCTAAACAGCTGATGTAATTGGACTTGTTGCGATATTTGTTGATTATTTTTCTGATTTCATTGGAATTGGCATTTAGGATATTAATTCCCATAGAAACCTCGGCATGTTCAAAATTAGTTTTCTTATTCCTATAGGTTTGATTGAAGTCAACTGAGGATAATTCCCCAACCAAGTCATCCTTATACTCAAGAGCCATTTCAAAGTTATCAGGAGAATAATTCAAATTAAGATAATCCCATCCGAACTTATTGGCTTCCTTTAGGAGAACCAAGTCATTATCGTAATTCTGTCCTCTTAGATTCAAGTCATAAAATTTCATTTGATTACCTTAATTCGCTTTTTAAAAATAAATTTTTAGAATAATAGTTGAATAGTTATTAGAATAATTATTGAATAGTTATTAGAATAATAGTTGAATAGTTATTAGAATAATATTTAATAGTTTTAGAATAATTATAGAATATTTATATTTTATAATTTATTATTTATGTTTAAAATAGTTTCTAATCTTTTTTGATATTTTCAGGGAATATTTCAGAGATTTTCTTGATTGCAACCTCTTTTTTAGCAGGATATGCAGCTATTTTAATCTTTAAGTGAATGCTGTCTCCACCGTCAAGAATTTCCCACTCCTCTTCTAATGCCTTTTCCTTAGATAGCCTTAAGAATAAATTACCCTTTTCATCCATTTTTCTGTCTAAATCATTATACAATTTGACCAGTTGATCTTCTCCAATGGATTCCATAAGGGTGTTTAGAAATTCTCTTGTGTCCCTTTTTTTGGAAATGGTTCCAGTTAAAATGAGCATTTTCTCTTCCAAAAGCCCTTCCGCCTCTTCCACTTCAGGCTCTGCAGTAGACAAGATATTCAAAAGAGCTTCTAAAACTTCATCTTTGTCCTCATTTTCGTAAATAAAGACACGATATCTGATATTATGAATCATGATTAACAATCCCAATAATAAAATTAATTTAAATTGATTAAATTATAAAATAAATGATAATAATTGTAAAAAAAAGTATAGATAATTAATAAAAATAGTTTTTAAAAAAATAAAAAAATAAAAAGAAAAGAAAAATTAAAAAAAGATTATTTTAATCTTTTTTCACTACCTTTTCCTCTATTTCTACGGCCACGGCCTTTTTTACCAGCACTGGTTAAACCTCTGAGAGCTCTGCTTCTGTGCTGTTTTTCACAAATCCAGTTGATTTTAGGGTCGTTTTTAATAGAAGGACTTTGTGGGTCTACTAAGATAACTTCAAAGTATTTGTATTTTCCGTCAGCCCATACCCAGTAAGAGTTTAACACTTCCATGTTAGGGTATTTTTTAGCTACACGTTCTTCACCGATTCTTTGAATGGACTTAGCCATGGTAATTTTGTTTACACCCATTCTTTTTGGTCTACGACCGTGTTTGAAACGAGTTTTCCTACGTCCACCACGTCTAACCTTTACTCTTACAACCACGAAACCTTTTTTAGCTCTGTAACCTAAAGATCTTGCACGATCAATTCTGGTTGGCCTGTCGATTCTAGTGATTGCAGGTTGTTTCCTCCATTGAGGAACTCTTTGCCACATAAGTTCTCTTACATAAGACTCATCTGGATTTTTCCATGCGTCTCTAATATATTTGTACATCATTTATATAACCTCTTGTTCAGCTTTTCGCCACATCCAAAGGACAATATTTAAAATGTTTTTTTGATTAATTGTATTAGTTTAAATTAGTAGTGAATAGTAATTTAATTATTAATCAAGTTTTAAATATTATAGTCCATAAGAGTTTAATAATCTTGTTAGAATCTTGCTATCAAACAGCAAATATACTAACATATTATAATATTTAATAGTAATCATTTAAAAAGTTTTTGTATGGAATAAGCATTGGAAAAATAAAAATAGCAAAAAAGAATTGAAAAAAATCAGGGAAAACCCCCCCTTTACTAAAATGTATTTAAAAATTAAACCTAAAGAATCTAAAATAAATCTTAGACCATTAATATTAGATTGAATAAGATAATATATAAAATTTGCTAATAACTTGCTAATAGCATATACATAGTATGAACATAGTAATATATAGATAAAAATTAAAGTTTAAATCATGACACATTCAGATATGGAAAGAATTATTAACGAAAATGAAAGACTAAAGAAAGAAAATAAGGAATTAAAACAGCAAATCAAAGAACTAGAGTTTAAACTTAGGATGACTCAAGACAATCCCATATCAGAAAATTCTCACAAACTAAAAAATGAAAGCATAAAAACAAGCAATATTAAAGATTTTGATAAAGGTCAAAATCTCCATTATCATCAGGAAGTCAAAGATGAATTTAATGATGAAGAAGGAGATTCCATAAGCATAGTCTCTTTTTTAGCAAGATCTGATAAGAGGGTTCAAATTTTAAAATCATTAAGTCAAACCGCTAAAATCCCATCTGCCATCAGTAAAGAAATAGGCGATAGCAGCCATCATGTTTCCAAATATCTAACAAGCTTGAAAGAAAAAGACCTTGTTGTCTGCTTAAACGAAGAAGATAAAAGATTTAGATTTTATAGAATAACTGCAAAAGGGAAATATTACTTAGAAATTATCGAAAAAAGCAGTTTTAACAAAAAATAACTAATGAAATAGATGAAAAAAGCTAAAAAAGCTAAAATAGAAATAACAAAAACAGTACAAAAAAACAATAAAAATAGTAAAAAATAAAATAACAAAAACAGTACCCAAAAAAAAATAAAAATAGTAAAAAAATGAAATAGTTAAAAATTTTTTAACTATTTGCTCTTTTTAATTTAAATATAACTGGTGTCTTGTTTTCTGAAGTGTGCTTGTGGGTGATCGCATAATGGACAGACTTCAGGAGCGTCTTTTCCATAATGGATGTAACCGCAGTTATTACATTTCCAAGCAATTTCCTCATCTTTTTTAAAGACTTTATCTGCTTTTATCTTGTCAGTTAAAGCATTGTATCTGTCTTCATGTGCCTTTTCAGTTGCACCTGCTGCATCAAATAAAGCAGCAATATCATCGAATCCTTCTTCTCTTGCGGTTTCAGCAAATTCCTTATACATTGCAGTCCATTCTTCATGTTCACCAGCTGCAGCATCTGCAAGGTTAGTTAAAGTGTCAGGTACTTTGCCACCATTTAAAAGCTTGAACCAGATTTTTGCATGTTCCTTTTCATTGTCAGATGATTCCTGGAAAATGTCCTTGATTTCCACATAGCCGTCCTTTTTAGCTTGAGAAGCATAGAATTCATATTTTACACGAGCTTGAGATTCGCCAGCAAGAGCTGCCTTTAGGTTTTCTTCAGTTTTTGTTCCTTTTAAATCTGCCATAATAATCTCTCCAAAATTCAATCATTACTAATAATTAAGTTTCATACTATAAAAACTTTTTGAAAATTGTTTTAAAAATGTAAAAAAATAAAAAATAATGAAAATATTTAAAATCAATTAACAAAATTGATTTGGGCTTCATCAATTAAAGGATAAACAATCAAACTGTCACCTTCAAGATTCTCCTTATTCAAGTCTACAGCAGTAATTTGATGATTATCATAGGTTTTATAATACAAAATACCTTTATCTGTATTGTAGCAGGAAGAGTAAATTGTATACTCATACAAATTAGGATCATCAATGAATGTCAATCCTTTCTGCTGTTCAACAGAACCTAAGATATGGAAAAACTGTGAAACACTTTCCGCTTCGCTGTCACCGGAAAATGAATTTTCCTTAGTGAAAGCAACCTTTACAAAACGGGACACAGAAGACAAATCTCCAGGAAGCCCGATTGCACCCATACCTCTGCTATAAGTATCCAAATCAAGGTCTTTAGCAAATGTATTTTCAGGTGTCTTGACAGACAGATTCCTGTAATTGTTTAGATTGAACAATTGCATATCAAAGGTAGGGTTATTGGTTAAAACCCCAACAGGATTATCATAAACCTTTAAGCCATTTTCCAAAGGTTCAACGATTATTGAAGAATTCCTATCAGATATCATCCAATGAAGGGGAGACAATGGCAATTCCTCTGAAAAATTAATTTTTACCATATTAAGATCTTTCAGCAATTCCTTGACATCCTCTACCGACTCTGATTGAGACAGCAAATAAGGAATGAATTCAAACGGCGTTACATTCACCATTCCCTCCTCATATTCCCTATAAAAGGCATTGCCTGCAAAGTTAAGACCTGCTATAGCAACTCCCATTTCATTACAAGCATCGTAATATAAAGGATAAGCGTCAACACCTGCAGCAATTCCAATTATAGCATGATGGGATTTTATCTCATCAATTTTCTTAAATTCAAATTCGTAGTTCCTTGGAGTTATACAAACTCTTTCAAAATATGAAATTTCATAGTCGAAATTTCTGCCAAAATAATGGCACCTTGTTAAATATTCACTTGCAGTACACATAAGACTTAATATATCACCTATCATTATTAAGTGTTTTGTTTAGAAAAATTAGAAAAAAATAGAAAAAACAAATAAGTTTTTTTAATAAATATTGGATAAAATTTTAATATTTTAAAAAAAAGTCGAACATTTAAATTAATTATAATATATAATTTTTACTATTTTGCATTCAAACATTCAAAAATAAGCAAAAATAGAAAGAACCATGAAGAGATGAAAAGTTAAAAAAGATAAAAAAAGATAAAAACCCATGATCATTAATCATTTTTTAGCAATTACAACCAGAATATAATCATTTTCTTTTTTATATGACCTTACAGAAGAAAATCCTGCATTAAATAAATAGGATTCCAATTGTTCTTTTGTATAAACATGCATCCCTTCAACAGTGCTTAGCCATAGTTCATCATCAGGATGATTTCCATCTGTTCCTAAGGCAATCATGAACTGACCATCTTTTTTTACAATCCTCCAAACTTCCTTAAAGGTTTCAGTTATATCTGGCCAAAAATAGACTGTCTCAAATGCAGAAACAAAATCAAAACTTTCATCTTCAATTGGCATGTCAGCAACATTAGCATATATAATTTTACAGCGGCCCTGATTAATAGCCTCCTTATTTTGCTTAATGGATTCATTAACAGATATTTGAGAGTAATCAAGACCATATACTTTAGATTGTGTTAATTTAAGGAATTTTTCTATATTTACTCCTCCACCACAGCCTATATCCAATATAGAATCATTTTCACCAATTGCAATATTTTCAAATGCAAAATCAGATATTTCCTTATGGTTTTGGTTCATGTTCTTAATTGTTTGAATTCCCTCTTCACCATGTGGTTTCATACATTGGGTTATCTTATTCTTTTCCATAATATCAAATCCTTAAATCTTTTAAAATCTCACAATTAAAATAATTTTCTGATAATCAATATATCCTAACAATACCCTTTACTTTATCAAAATCATCATCGAATGATAATATTTCAGTGATTTTAAGCTCTTTCATTGTATTGATTGCTGTACAGTCTGCTAATGACAAGGTTCCATCATATTTAAGGAAATAATACATAGATTCATCAATTAGTGTTTCTGAACGATAAATTGTAAAGTTGTCATTAATATATTTGAAAATAGAGTATCCCACTTTTCCTCCAAGACAAGAACCTATAAGGTTCAGTGATTCAATAATCATTGCTTCAGTAATGTATTTATCTTCTGATTTAAGCTTAGCCAATAGCTCTAACGCCCTTTGGTGCCATTGATCCTTTTCTATAACTAAAGCAATAATAAATGATGCATCAACATATATCACATGATCACCATTTTAAACCTTTAGATCCCCTTTTCTTGATTTCAACACTACTATAAGGCAATTCTTTTTTAATTAATCCGATAATATCATCTTCAGTGTATTTCTTTTCTACTTTCAAAAGTATCCCCTCCTCAGTCTTTGTCCAAGAGATTTTATCTCCTACCTCAATATCATAATATTTCCTAAACTCAGAAGGCACAACAATCTGATTGCTTTTACTAACTTTACTTACAGCATACATTCAACTCGCCCCTATAAAATATTATATTTTTATAATATATTTAAATTTTACTTTATGAAATTAAAATCATAAAGTAAAATTAAAAATATAAAGTAAAATTAGAAATATAAAGTGTATTAGATTTTAAAAAGTGCAAATTGAAAAAAGGAATAATCTTAGAAAAAAGAGTGAAAATTATAAAAATTGAAATAATAAAAAAAGTATAAGAGAAAAATTCTCTTATTAAAAAAAAAAAATCATTATTCATCAAAGAATGGTTGTGGCAATGCACAAGCATCGTTTCCTTTAGCTAAGTAACCATATAATAATGCTGCAAGGACAGCACCTACAATTGGACCAACTAAATAAATTGGGAAGAATCCCCAAAGGTTAGCTCCACCAAGCAAGGTGTCCATTAAGTAAGGACCAAAGGTACGTGCTGGGTTAATGGATGCACCAGTGAATGCACCAAGTACAATGATTACAGCAGTTACAGTCATACCAATGGAGATACCTGCAACACCAGGGTCTGCTTTTTTATCCACAGCAACACCCATTACAACAAGCATCAAGAAGAAAGTACCGATACATTCTGCAATCATTGCTGGAATATATCCTACACTCAAACCAGGCGCAGTAGCACCTAATCCTCCAATTGTTACAGCAGGAGCACCTAAACATACAAATAATAATAAACTTCCTAAAACTGCACCGATCGCTTGTGCTACGATGTAGTAAACACTATCAATTAATGAAATGTTTTTGCTTACAAGCAAACCGATTGTTACAGCAGGGTTTAAGTGTGCACCTGAAATTTTTCCAAATAAGTAAATACATGCCATTACAGTTAATCCGAATGCAAGTCCAATAGCTAACCAGTCTCCTAAACCACCAAGTAGTCCAATACCCGCTGCACCAGGATCAACACCATCATCAATAAGTAAAGTTACAACAGCAGACCCTGTACCGAAGAACACTAGGAAAAAGGTACCGATAAGCTCTGCTATGAATTTTTTTGTAATATTACAAGAAGCCATAATTTCTCTCCTATATAAAAATAATCTTATAATAATTAAGTTTGAATCCTTTAAAAAAAATAAAGATAAAATAAAGAAAAATCTTTAAATTATCCAATAAATTTATCTATACAGATTCTTTCCATTGACAGTATTCGTGTTTTGCATCAATCATACATGCAGCACAGTTTTTACATCCTCTTACAGGGGAACCAGGCACTTCTTTGTTAAGAGCAATGATGTTAGTCATCATTGTAGCGGTTACTGGTTCAGGAGTAAGTAAGCATGGGTAGTCTGCAAGTCTCATTAATGAAGAGAATCTTACTGTAATTCCACAAGCAGGATAAGTGTATCTTTGTGGGTTCATAAGCACTTCATTTTCAGCAATAGCACTTAAGTCAACGTCGAATCCGGCAGCTTTAGGTACAAGATCGATTTTTGCGCTGCTTCTAGCTTTTCTTGCATTGCTGATTGAGTTGTAACCTCTATAGATCATGTCCATAAAGTCACAGTTGTGCAATTCTGCAGCCGCTCCTCTAGTAGGATATTGTTGTACGAAGTTGTGGAATCTTTTAGTTAATAAGTCTACAACCATAGGTGCATTGAATCCGTCTAATTCAAGAATGTATTCAGCAGCACATGCAGTTGAACCTGTTGCTAATGACAATACATTGTAAGGGGTTTTGAAATTGTCAACATTAACTTTTAAGGAAGCTTCCATAACTTTTGCAGTTGCTTGAATAACTGCTAATATTACATCATCCTTACACATGTTGTAGCTTGCTTGACCAATGTGGTGACCAATATCTCCAACACAGTATGCTGGCACGGTTACGATGTTACCGTAGTGTACGCCATCGTCCATAGCAGCTTTTACAACAGATGTCATTTCCTTCTTGTATCCTAACATGAATTTTCTTACATCAAATGAGGAGTGTCCTGCGTCATCCATTAATTTTCCTTGAGCTTCAACAGGTTCCTTGTAAATCATTTGCAATGCTTCAATTTCCTTTTCAGTTGCTTCTGCAGCGGTTGCACCAGCTTCAATAGCATTTGCAAATGCATCTCCAACACCATAGGAAGTGTTCATACCCCATGATTTTGCAGAAAGAATAGCTTGTTTATGCATTACTGGAATGTCAATGGTTTGCAAGATTTGGTTTACTACATTAGAGGTACTACCAGGCATCAATGCAAAGTCAACTACACAGGTAGGGCCATAGAATCCACCATAACGGCGAATGGATTCTTTTGCAATCAATGCTTCATTGTCAGCAATAGCTTTAATGAATACATCCATGCTGTCTGCAAATTCACCATCTTCCTCACATAAGATTTCAAGTACAGGAGGAGTTTGGTAATGTTCAATAAATGGATCGTCTTCAGGTCTGATTGTTTCAGTAACAGAAGTCAATACTTTGTAATGGCTTTCTACAGATTTTTTGTGAAGGTCGATGACAGATTTCGCTTGTCCATCTGCACAGGTCATACCTGCTACAGCATCCGCATAAGGTTTTGCATCAACAATCTTGAAGTCATTGTATCTATTTTTAGAAATTACACCAATATCTGCTTGAAGTGCAGCTACTGATTCATTAATCATTTTTTCATATAATTCTTTCATCATAACACCACATTATATAAAAAATTCGACCGCTAAAGTTTATTTTATTTTAAAAGGTTAAATCAAATTAGTTTATTCTAAAAGGTTAAATTAAATTAATTAATTTAAAATGTTAAATTAAATTAATTCATTCAATATGTTAAATTAAAATAAACGCTCTGAAGATTAAGATTATATAAAAAAATAGATTAGAAATATTAAATCAAAGATAAATAAAAATTTACCTTTATTTTAATGAAATATTGAATAAAAATCTATAATATATAATCTTCTCTTATATAATAATTACTTGAATAAATATATATAATTTTTGAAATGATTCTAAACTATACTAATAATCTCTATTCATTAAAAAAAGGGAGACACTATGTTAAAAAATAATAAAAAATAGGTGTAAAATTTGATTTAATTTAATTGAATATATGATTAATTAAACTGATGTTTTTAACAAAAACTATTAAAAATATTTATCATAAAATTTGTTAAAAAGAAGAGAACTGAAAACCATCATGAATGTAATATATTTATCTACATGATGTGTTAAAAATAGTTAAAAATTGTTGAAAATAGTAAAAAATAGTTAAAAATCTAAAATAAAAAAAGTTGAAACTTCATCAAGAAGTCTCAAAAATATATCAAGAAATAAATATTGAGAATATATTAGAAATAATTTAAAATTATTCTACAATATATTTCTTTAAGTCTTCAGCTTTATCGGTTTTCTCCCATGGAAGACCTTCAATACCGAAATGACCGTATTTAGCGGTTTGCTTGTATTGGGTGGATCTTAAGTTCAAGGTTTCGATGATTCCATCAGGAGTTAACCTAAAGTTTTCACGGACTATCTCATCAAAGGATTTGCTGGTTTTAGCTTCAGTTCCAAATGTATCAACCATGACAGAAGTTGGTTCAGCAACTCCTATTGCATAGGAGATTTGGATTTCACATTTTTCAGCAAGACCGCTTGCTACAATGTTCTTCGCAATGTATCTTGCCATGTAACATGCGCTTCTATCCACTTTGGTACAGTCCTTACCTGAAAATGCTCCACCACCATGTCTAGCATACCCTCCATATGTATCTACAATGATCTTACGTCCGGTCAATCCTGCATCACCATGAGGACCTCCTATTTCAAAAACACCAGTTGGGTTGATATGCTCTTTGGTGTTTTCAGTCATTAATTCCTGAGGAATGACTGCTTTAAAGAGCTTTTCACGAATATCTGCCTTTAGTTGCTCTTGATTTTGGGACATTGTCTCATCATGTTGGGTTGATAGAACAATCGCATCCAATGAAATTACATTTCCTTCCTTATCATAGTTTACAGACACTTGTGCTTTACCATCAGGCCTTAAATATGGAATTTCACCGGTTTCTCTTAATTCTGTTAATTTATTTGTAAGCTTACGTGCCAAATCAATTGGGAATGGCATTAATGAATCAGTTTCATTAGTTGCATAACCGAACATCATACCTTGATCTCCAGCTCCGCTTTCTTCACCTTCACGGTCTACACCTTGCTTGATGTCTGGAGATTGAGCATGAAGCAAACTGACAACTTCACAGTTATGACCATCAAATTTCAATTCAGGATTGTCATATCCTATCTCAATGATGGTGTCTCTAATGATCCTTTCAATATCCTCTCTTGTAATGTTGGCATCTGCGGTGACTTCACCGAATACCAGACAGAAATCAGTTGTAACGCAAGTTTCACATGCAACATGAGCATGAGGGTCCTGTTCCATGAATGCATCTAAAATTGCATCGGATATGATATCTGCAACTTTATCAGGATGCCCTTGGGTTACTGATTCAGATGTGAATGTTTTATATACTTCACTCATTTTTTCACCAAAATAATTTTATTAATATAGTTTTTATATAAAGAATTTTTTATCTTTTATTATTTTTCTATTTTCTATATATTAATATTTGTGTTTATTTTATTGTTTTCAATATTATTCCATTATTTGGTACCATAAATCCTATCTCCAGCGTCACCAAGACCTGGAACGATATATTTGTTTTCATTTAATCCTTTATCAACTGTTGCACAGTAAATCTGAACATCAGGGTGATTGGTTTCAATGATCTTTATTCCTTCAGGTGCAGCGACAATGCATAGGAATTTGATTTGCTTTACCCCATCTTCCTTAAGCCTGTCAATGGTTGCTGAAACGCTTCCACCAGTTGCAAGCATAGGGTCTATGATCATGGCTATTCTGTTTTCAATATCTTCAGGCATCTTATAGTAATATTCAACAGGCTCAAAGGTTTCCTCATTACGATAAAGACCTATATGGCCTACTTTAGCATTAGGAATCACATTGATGATCCCTTCAACCATACCCATACCTGCCCTTAAAATAGGGACAACAGCATAATTGTCCTCATTAAGCATACCTGTTTGCATTTTTTCAAGAGGGGTTTCAATTTCCACTTCCTCAAGCTTTGCATCTTTGGTGGCCTCATAGCATAAAAGAGTGGAAATTTCAGTCACGAGCTCTCTAAACTCTTTTGTACCTGTATTCACATCTCTTAAAATACCTAACTTATGTGTTATTAATGGATGATTCAAAACAATTTCATTCATATTTTATCTCCATGATTTTTAGATAATTGAATTATATTACTATTATTTATGACTTAAATAAGTTAAATAGATTATTATTTGAATTTGTAAAAATCCCTAAAAAATCTATTTGAAATCCATTAAAAATATATGAAATATTTTTTATATAAATCATAAAGAATTAAAATTAAAAAAAATAGGGAAAAATAGTTAAATAGTGCAAAATGTTTAATATATGAAAAATAAATTATGAATATGGTTAAAAAAGAAATTTATGATGAAGAAAATCCACTAATAAGCATTATCATCCCCATATTTAACACAGAAGAGTATCTTAAGGAATGTTTGGATAGTGTCCTAAATCAAAGCTTGAAAAATTTAGAAATCATATGTATTAATGATAAAACCCTTGACAACTCTATGAAAATACTTAAAGAATATTCTAATATAGATGATAGGATTAAAATTATTGAAAATGAGAAGAACCTAGGAGTGTCTCTGAGTAGAAACAAAGGAATAGATATTTCTAAAGGTGAATATATTATTTTTTTAGACTCAGATGACAAATTAGAATATGATTCCTTAACAAAATTATATAATTTCTCCAAGAAATATGATTTTGATTTTGTAACCACTAATGTTATTAGATTTAATGAAAAGAAAAAGTGGACAAGCATATTGCATTGGATAGCTATTGAAAATGAGGTGTTGATTAATGCAGATATCTTAGAACATCCTAAATTGATTTTTGATACATTATCAACAAATAAATTTTTCAAGAGCAGTTTTCTTAAAGTAAAGAATTTCAAGTTTGAACCTGAAAGGATATATGAAGACATTTTATTTTCTAT
Organism: Methanobrevibacter olleyae; assembly: GCA_015063035.1. Taxonomy (GTDB): domain Archaea; phylum Methanobacteriota; class Methanobacteria; order Methanobacteriales; family Methanobacteriaceae; genus Methanobrevibacter; species Methanobrevibacter olleyae_A. The sequence continues at coordinate 8,241 of SUTG01000025.1, read as the reverse complement.
AAAAGCATATTGCAGTGATGCGAAAATTGGAATATGTCCAAATATCTACTACCATTGGAGAGTAAGGTCTGGAGAAAACAAGTCAAGCACACAAAACGTATATAATGAAAAGAATGTAATGGATAGATCTTATATCATTAGAAAGGAAATTGAATTTCTAGAAGGAACAAAATACTCTAAACTATTGGATGAATTATATGTTAAATTACTTAAAATCGATTTTTTACAGTTTATCAATGAAATAAGAGATTTAGATGAAAACTACGTTAAGGTTTTAAGGGGAAATATTGATCCTATTTTAAAAGAAATTCCCACTGAATCATTCGACAAACTTGATGACATAAGCAAATTGAAATATGATTTATATTTGAATAATGATGACAGCCTTATTTTATTGATTAACTATTTAAGAGAAGAATATGTGAGAGTAAAAAATTTGAATGAAAAGATAAGTACTAAAGATTTAGAATTAAATGAACTAAATAAAAAAATAAGTTTATTAGAAATGGAAAAAGAAGAAATTAAAAAGAATTTTGAAAAGATTAGCCAAGAAAATAATCAAATGAAAGAAAGGGTGGATGAAATTAATCAAATATATGAAAAGCAAGAAAAGGAAATGAAAAGAATTAAATCAACTAATGGTTGGATTAAATATAAAAAAAATAATCTTTATGGAAGATTTCTTAAGAAGATAAATAAAAGAATAAAATGAATAATTTAATCCATCATACCCATATTAAATAAATACCTCCTTTTTCAGCATATATTTTTATTTTGCCACCATTAAAATCAATTTCCTGATTTTTAAAATTAATGAAATGATGTGGTGTTAAATCAAATCTTTCTTTACTTAATTCAATAAACATCTTATACTTAAATCCTTTTTCCAAGGAATATTTCCATTTCAATTCCATTACATTGGTAAATCTATCAGTGTTCTCCATATTTAATCTCTTGAAATAAACAATTTCAGATTCTTTTTTGTGAGAAATGCCTATTCTATAATTTATTTCATTTTTATTAGAAATAATTTTAAACACTTCCCCATCACAGTCTAGGTTAAAGATGTTATTTGCACAAGTATTAATTAAAGACAAGTTTTCGAAATCTGTAAAAATTAATTGTGCCTTGTTTTCTTCTATTAAATCCCCTTCATTAAAGTCCATAAGCATATTAGAGGCCCCTAATCTAAATGGTTCACGTTTTCCATTATATACAACATCCAGATAAACATCAAAAAAACTGATATTATCAATTTTTTCAAGTGGAAGATCTATATTATATCTATTATCTTCAATTGGATTTAAATCAAATAAATAACTGTTTTCATCTTTAGAACCATATTTCTTAGTCAACCCATTAAATCTTATTCTAACCTTTTCAAAATTCAAAGTAGGGGGCATAGAGAGAATCATATGAAATGCATTATCTTTTAAACACAATTCATAAATGTCAATGAAGTTTATATGAAGATTTTTTATTTCAAATATCTCATCAGGTATATCATATTGTGGATTTCTAAAATATTTTAGATTCCAATATGATATGTCCCCTTCAACATAAATGTCCTTAACATCTTCATAATTTTTTAAAAAGTCCTCTAAAATACAGATTTTATTATTCATAATAAGATAGGCGTATAATTTATAGGTATTGCTTAAGAAAGGATTTTCCAAAACATCATCAACATCATTGAGAATTTTTTCCAAACCATTTAAATAAAACTCTTTAAAAATAGGATTGTCTAAAATACCTTTGATAGGATAAAAAAATCTTTCAAAATATAATCCTATAACTTGATTGAATAATTCTGGCTCATTCCTAAAGTATTCCTTTAAAACATAATAGTTATCTAATCTGTCTTCTGTATTTTTTAAATCAGTGATGCTTTTTGTAATGGATTCATTTATTGATCTATATCTCCAATAATATACAAAATCGTTTATAACTGTAATTTTTTTAGCATTTAAATAAGCTTTAAAAACTAATGGGGCATCAGCATAAAGTTTTCCTGGAATCATATAAATTTCATTTTCCTCAACAAATTTTTTTCTAAAAATTTTATTCCAATAGAAAACATCATAGAATATCTCCACATCCCTAAATATATCAATTGTTCTTTCGATATCCCACATGTCATTTCTAGAACCAATGCTTCTTTGATATTTATCCACATACCTGAATGGTCTTCCGATTACAATATCTGAATCTGTTTCCTTAGCCTTATTGTATAATTTCTCATAGGCATCAAGAACCACGATATCATCAGAATCCATTAATGCAACATACTCCCCTTTAGCCATTTTAAGACCATTGTTACCTGCAATAGCTCCACCAGTATTCTTTTGATCAATAACCTTAACATTATCATACTTTCTTTCATATCTCTTGAGGATGTTTAAGCTATTGTCTTTGCTTTCATCATTTACACAAATGATTTCTATACCGTCAAGAGTTTGATTAACAAGAGAGTCCAAACATTCTTCTAGCAGCCCTTCTGTGTTATATACTAATACCACTACAGATAATTTATATTCCTCTTCTAATGACATATTCATCCCTTTATTTCATTAAACCATGAATTAACAATTAAACATAAAATTTAGTAAAAGAACATTATTAAAGTTCAAAAACCTTTTTTATTATCTCTTCACTGGAATGCCCATTACAAATTGAACAGAACTCTTCATAGAATTCATCATATTTTTCTTTAAATTTTTCTTTTACATCGTCTATATTTTCTAAACATTCAATCAAGTGATCATTGTCTTTTATTATAGGGCCGGGCATATCAGTTTCCATATTTAAATATAATCCTCTTACATTGCTTATATAATGCTCCAAATCTGGTACAAAGAACAAAATCGGCCTTTTAGAATGTGCATAATCAAAGAATACAGAAGAATAGTCTGTGATTAAAATATCTGATAATATGTATAACTCCTGAATATCATCATAATTGGAAACATCAATAGCAAAATCTTTCATAATTTCATCTATCTTAAGATTTTCAGATACTAAATGATGCATTTTTAGCAATATAATATATTCATCACTAAATTTCTCACGTAATCTTTCCAAATCAATTTCCAATTTAAAGTAATGTTCCCATGAATCATTCTTCTCATCATCTTTCCATGTTGGAGCATATAATATTATTTTCTTGTCCATCGGAAGATTCAACTTTTCCTTTAGCTGTTTTATTTTTTCTCCATTTTCAACAAAGAAAATATCATTTATAGGGTATCCCAACTCTAAAACATCTTTTTTGAATTTAAATGCCCTTTTGAAAATTTCTGTGGAATAAGCGTTTGATGAAATCAAATAATCCCAATTCCTGGATTCATTGTAAAAGTTTTCTCTTCCTTCAACTTCCGGACCTGGAATTGTAATGTCAAATCCTAATTTCTTTAAAGGTGTACCATGCCAAGTCTGCAAGTAAACATTTCCTTTCCTTTTGTAATGTATTGGGAAAATGATATTATTTACCCAGTATTTTGAAAGGGCAAGGTATTTGTAATAGTCACCTGCTTTAAACCGTTCCACAATAATTGGATTTCCAGGAATAACATCCTTATTCTCTCCGGAATATGCCCAAACAAAAGTGTATTTCTTATCCAAACCCATTTTAAGCATAGTTTCATAAATGTATTTTGGATTTCCCGCATATGATTTCCCAAAGAAGCTTTCAAAGAAAATCATATTCTCATTTAATTTTTCCTTTAATGAATCACTATAGATAGTCCTTCCACGAGCAATAACATAAGATTTTTCAAATGACTGTTCTGTGGTAATCCAAAGGGCGAAAGAATGTTTTCCCTGGGATGAATAATAGGAATAAAATAGATCGTCTTTATATATATTTACAAGAAATCTATCTTCATCATTAACAATGCTTTTAAAATTACTTAAATAAATCAAATCTTGATAGAATACCTCTCCATCATAGATTCTAAAATAAAAATCAATTCTTGTATCTAAAAGATCCAAATCCCCAAAATCAAAATTATCTATAAATCCTTCAAATTCATTTCCTATAAAATCTAAAGGGAACTCATTAGTTTCTAAACCAAACCTATATTTTCCTATAATAGAAACCTTGCTTATATTAGTTATATCCTCATTTAAAACTGAAAAATTTCCTTTGACTAAAAGAACATTATTAACATTTTCCAAATGAGTTATATCCATATCAAAATCTTTTTCCTCTAGACTTATAGACAATCCTCCATGGATTGTAGAATACAAGATAAATATTTTTTTAGCTTCTTTTAATGTGAACTTGAGTTTTTCAATTTTTGAACTAAATCTGATTCTTTTTTTGGTGTTTATAGAATCATTGCTAATTTTAAAGTAAAAGTCAAAGAACTTTCCATCGGCAATTTCCAAAAATTCAGTAAGAGAAAATGAAGTTTCTTCAGATAAGATTTCTCTTTCAATTCTCTGACCGGAATACCGGTTTTTTATTTCAATGAAAAAATTAGGTGAAAAGGTACTGTCTTTCATATCCTCATTAGAAAAGATGTCAATACCATTAAGGAATTCTCCATTGATTATAATATTATCTCCATCAATCTCTAAATCAGTGATTAAATAATTATAATCAAATTTAAATGATAAATTTCCATATGAAGTGGAATAAAACATGACAGAATAAATGCTATCATTTAAATACATCTTATTTTCAGAATTTTTAAAAGAATGTTTTATTCTTCTTTTATACTCTTTATTGCCCAATTTACATATTATATATAAATCATAAATTCCAAAATCAAGAGATTCCAATAAATTATCCATAGGTATTTCAATATAACCTGATATTATTTCCTCATAATACTCTTTTTTATTGTTTCTATTGACAATCCTCATAAAAAAATCAGGAGAAAAATCCTGATTAATATTGGCATTAAAATCTAACAATCCAATAATTCCCAATTTTCCATCTTTTAAAACAAAAGAGTTAATATTATAATCAATATCAATAATTTTTCTAAATTTCAATGATAAATTCTGATTTTTTGTAGAATAGGCCATTAAAGTTTTTTCCTCATTTTCATAGAGTGCATAAAATGATTCATTTTTTTCAGTAAATCGAACTCTTATTGTGTTTTTGGAACCTACTTTGACAAAAATATCAAAAATGCCTTTTTTAAAATGGAATAAATCTTTTAAAGGCACATGAACTTGATTATTCTCAATTTTATATTCTAAAGTTTTACTAGTTAATCTATTTTTAATAATTAATGAAGAATTTGAAAAATTTTCTTCAAATTCAAATAAAACGTCATCACCTTCCTGTTTTAGATTAGAAAATACAGCATGATGCTTTTTAAATACTTTAAAAATTAACTTTTTAAAATAATCAGTTATACCTTTTAAATTAGCCATAATATGCCTCAAATCGTCTAAATTAGTCATATGCAAGTGAAATTGAATAATATGTGAATGAATCAATAAAATTCAAAATGAAAAATTTAATAAATCTAGAAACTAGAATTATAATAAAAATCTTTTAAGTTAATAAAAAAACTTATAATATATATTTTAATTATATAATATAAATATTTGCAAAAAATAAAAAATTACAATCTCCAATCTATTAAAGACTCAACAGCATCTAAATCAAATACTGGAATATTTAATTTTTCAGAAATTGAAAGTCTTTCACTAAAAGAGTCATCAATAAAGATTGATGAAATATCCTTATCAATATATTTGTACTTTTCATCTTCTTTTGAAAGACATATAATCTCTTTGAATAAGTTGGGATTTATTTTTAAATCATTTAAAGTTTCATAAATATCTTTAATATGTTTAGTGATAAGAATAATTTCCTTGTTTTCATTAACACATTGATATAAGAACATCATGAGATAAGTGTTTATCTTTCCCTTAAAGAAAACGGTATCATCAAAATCAAGATATACTCTATCATAATCAATTTCATAATTAAATCTATTGGTTAAAGCTCTATCAATAGTTAATTTATTTTCATTAGAAATAATGCTCAAATCCATTCCTAAATGATTATATAAAGTTAACAATGGAAAATTGATTCCAGTATTCCTATGTAAAGCCATTGTACCTGCAATTCTTGGTGCAATTTCTAATAGTTTATAATTATCTTCTTTATCCTTTTTTAATTGGAAAAACCATGCTCCATTAAATGATAATCTTGAATTAATTAAATATGCAATGTCTCTAATTTCATCCTCTGTATCGATTGTAGTTGCATTTACGCTTATCCCATCCTTCACTCTGATTCTTTGTCTTTTTTCACAATATAATAGCTCCCCTTTCGATGAGAAACAATCTATAGTATACTCCTCATTAGGCAGATATTCTACCGCAACTAAATTAGGGTTTTCATTAAAATGATGTTTAAGACCTTCAAGATCATAAACAATAGCAACTCCTTTTGCTCCCTGTCCAATATCAGGTTTTAAAAATATAGGAAAATCTAAAGATTCATATATTTCATCTAATTTTGGTTCATTTTCACTACTAAATATTTCACTATTAATCGGATAGACTATTGGAGTAAAATATTCTCCCTTAAAAAAATCATAGGTCTTCTTTTTAGATCTACATATTTCACATGTTTTTTCATCAGAAACTATGATTTGAGCATTTAAATCATCTTTTAATTCAGATAATTTCAATACTACATCATCATGAGATGGGTATATTAAATCAATATTATATTCATTTATTACATTATTCAAAAAATCTAATAGATTTTCATCATCAACAAATGGCATGTTTGGAATATAATTTTCATATACATATTTTCCATGATCATCAACACTAGAACCACCAAACAATCTAAAATCTTTACTATATTTTAGGGCATTATGAATCTCTAACCCTATCTCAGCACCACATGGAAAAACTAAAACATTTTTCATTTTACCGATTCCTCATATTAAAAAAAATGATTTTTCTAAAAATTAAAAAAAAGACAATTACAAATTCTTAAAATTCTTTAACTCTATTTTAATGATTTTAGAAATTTGATTAACATCATCTAAACTTAAACCAATGTACAAGGGCAATGAAAGAATAGTGTTGCTAATGTCTTTTGCTATTGGAGTATTTCGATCAAAATCATATGCGGGGAATTCATTGCATGGAGGATAGAAATATTTTCTAGCAAAAACATTATATTCCGCTAATTTACCATATAAAAAATCTCTCTCTTCAATAGAATTTAATTTTATTGTGAAATATGCGTAATTATAAAAAACATTATTTTGAGGGTGGATAAGTTTTAAGTCTCCTGAATCTTCTAAATCTTCTAAACATTCAAGATATCTATTATAAATTAAAGATCTTTGATAAAAGATATCGTCAATTTTGTTTAAATTACATAATCCCATAGCAGCTTCAAATTCATTCATTTTTCCGTTTTTACCTAAGTATCTAACTTCTTCTTTATCCGGTGTGATGCCAAAGTTTTTAAGAGCCTTCAATTTATTAGAAAGTTCTTTATCTTTAAATATTAAAGCTCCTCCCTCAATTGTATTAAATACTTTAGTTGCATGGAAACTTAGCATACTAATATCCCCAAAATTTACAATTGATTCATTATCAATTTTTACACCAAATGCATGGGCGGCATCATATATCACTTTTAAATCATATTTTTTAGCTATTTTTTCTATTTTCTTAACTTCACAAGGGTTTCCAAATACATGAACTGGGATAATAGCTGAAGTTTTTTCTGTAATTAATGATTCTATATTCTCTGGATTCAAATTATAGTACTCCCTTTCAACATCAGCAAAAACAGGTTTTAAATTATTTCCAATAATGGCTTGAGTTGTTGATGCAAAAGTAAATGGGGTGGTAATGACTTCACCATCCAAATCTAATGATTTAATTGCAAGATCAAGTGAAGTATGACCATTAGCAAATAATTCTACATTTTCTGCATCAAATAGTTTTTTTAAATTAGATTGAAATTCGTGTTCAAAAGGCCCATAATTTGTTAACCATTTATTTTCCCATATCTGTTTTAATTTTAATTGATATTCCTCTAAAGGAGGTAGAAGAGGCCTTGTCACAAATATTTTTTCTTTAAAAATTAGATTATCCATTAAATTACCTCTAAATAATAAAAAATTATTTAAATAAGAAATAAATTTTTAAATACCCTAAAAAGGGATGATATAATTTCTATTATAACTATATTATATATTTTTTTATAAAAATTTAAAAATAATGATTGCATCTATATTA
>SUTG01000024.1 GCA_015063035.1 Methanobrevibacter olleyae | reverse complement strand
TAGATAAAATGCTTGAAGATTATTACTTTGATGATTTCAATAGAGGCTTAATAACTCAAGAAGAAGTGTATGAAATAATAAAATCATTCTTAAAGACTTTATATTCCTACCAATGGTATAAAAGCGATGCGTTTATGGGAGATACCGGGCAGGTAATTGTTCTTGGCGGCAAATATGAGGATGAATATGGTGAATATTATTTCTACAATGACTTGACTTACATGTTCATTCGTGCCATTGATGAATTAAAATTATATGAGCCTAAAATCGTGCTTAGAATAAGCAATGAAACTCCACGTGATTTAATTGAATTGGCTTTGGAAACCATCAGCAATGGAATTTCCAACATAACGTTCTCTAACGATGAAGTAGTTATAGATAAGATGGTGGAGTTTGGCTATGAAAAGGGTGATGCTACAAATTATTCAGTCTCTAAATATTATGGTCCAACAACTGTAGGAAAAGGTCTGGAACAGAATAATTTGGCATGCATTTCATTTTTAAAACCTTTAAATGAGTTTTTTGATAATGAAACTCCTCAAGTATTGGATATGCTTGACAATTATGGGGAATTATTCAATTCCTATAAATATTACCTAAAGAAAGAGGTGGAATCCTTAATCCAAACATTTGATGATATTGAATGGAATGAAGACCCTTTGCTTTCATTATTCATTGATGATTGCAATGACAATCAAATGGACATCTCTAAAGGTGGAGCTAAATATAATCATTATGGAATCACAACCATAGCCCTTGAAAATACTGTAAACAGCTTGTATAACATTAAAAAGCTTGTATTTGATGAAAAGAAATACACATTGGCTGATTTAAATAAAATGAGAAAGAATAACTTTAAAAAAGATAAATATAAGGATGTTTATAATATTTTAAGGAATATGAAACCTTGTTTCGGTATGGATGATGAAGAAATCATTGGCATTACCAATGATGTTATTTGCTTATTGGAGGACTGCTTAAAAGATTACACTAATAAGTTTGGCGGAAGAATCAGGTTTGGCCTTAGTAATTCTTCATACATTGATTCAGGCGATGAAATATCTGCTTCATTTGATGGGAGAAAGGATGTGGAGCCATTCAATCCTTATATTTCATTAGATACAGATAAGGATTTCACTGAAGTGTTGCGCTTTGTGTCTAAAATTGATTTGGAAGGATGCAAATTCAATGGGAATGTGATTGATTTGATGTTTACACCTCATTTCATCAAGAATCATTTAGATGAGCTAACTGATTTTGTCATTTCAAGCATTCAATTAGGATTTTTCCAAATGCAGATTAATGTAGTTAGCAGCAAAACTCTAATAGAAGCAAAAGAAGAGCCTGAAACCCATCCTAATTTAATTGTGAAATTTTGCGGATTCAGCACTTACTTTAATGATTTGCCTAAAGGGCATCAGATCTTATTAATCAATAGGGCATTAAAGAGTGAAGGCAATAGATTTTTAGAAACTTTTTAGAAACTTTTTAGAAACTTTTTAGATTAAATAATGTATTAATTTTTACTTTTTATAATTATAACAATTCAAGTGATTAAATGAGCTATGTTGAAGAGTCTACTGTAATTGATGAAACCATTTATGATTTAATAAATGAAGCATTTGACAATGAGAGAGAATACAAGGATGCCCAGTATAGAAATTCTATATTCTCCGAATACAATGACTATTTTGTTAAGACAGATGATGGATCATACAGCATCAAGTCAAAGGAAATAAATCATAAAGTCGAAACCCTGCACACATCAACAGGTGCAATCAGTGAATCATTTGAAAAGTTCATAAAGCCATTGAAGCTTGATTACGGTGAAGACATAGCTATTCTAGACATCTGTGCAGGACTTGGATACAATTCATCAGCAGCTATTGATGACTTCATTAAAAACAGTGACGGAACTACAAGTCTGCATATAGACATGCTTGAAATATCCAAGCCAACCCTTGCAGCGGGATTGATGGTTCCTTCTCCAATAGAAGCTCATAACATCACTAAAAAGGCAATTGAGGAATCTTTGATTGATTGTGATTATGCGTCATTGGAACTTGAAAGCACTGAAATTCCATCTAATATTGACTTGAAGATTCATATTGATGATGCAAGGAAAGTCATAAAAAAACTGCCTGATAAGACTTATGATGCAATATTTTTGGATCCTTTCAGCCAAAACATGTCTCCTGAATTGGTGTCTGTAGACTTTTTCAAGGAGTTTAGAAGAGTGATTAAGGAAAATGGAATTGTCTGTACATATACTTCATCCGCTCCTGTAAGAATGGGTTTTATTGAAGCGGATTTTTATGTATCATTAGGTCCAATCTTCGGACGTTTCCAAGGTGGAACATTGGCATCACCAAATCCTAAAAATCTTACCAAATCACTTCCAAAGAATGATGAGATAAAGATGGCATTGTCTGATGTTGGAATTCCATTTAGAGACCCAAATCTAAACTTATCCTCTAAAGAGATACTTGACAACAGGACTGAAGAAAGGCATAATGCTCGTCACAATACCAAAATATCCTCTGCAGTCAAGACTCCAATATTCTTAGGGCAAGTTATGGATGATGAGCCATTGAAAAGGAGAGTTGAGAGAAACCTTGTAAAGATGAACATTCCAGGGGTTCTGTCAAAAGAGGCATTCTATATTGTAGAGCCTGAAAATGATTATAAAGAGGAGTATTTGGAAGATAACAATACCCGAACACGTGTTCTGGAAATGATGAGCCGTTTGGATGAGATTAAAAATAAAGGGAGCATGTCCATTATAGAAAATGGGGAATGAAATCATGAAAATAATAATCTATGCTTCACAATATGGATCAACAAAACAATATGCTGATGAGTTGTCTAAAAGAACTGGCATTGAAACAGTGGAATACACTGAGATTACAGACATAAATCAGTATGATACAATAGTCTATCTTGGACCTTTATACGCTGGAAGCATCATGGGTCTAAAAAAGACCCTAAATAAAATCAGGAATGTTCAGGATAAGAAACTTATTGTTGGAACCGTTGGATTGGCAGACCCTAATGATAAAAAGAATAGGGAAGAAATCATGAATGGAATAAAGCAACAGGTTCATGGATGCATTTATAATAAGGCTAGAGTATATTTCTTGAGAGGGGCAATAGATTATTCAAATCTAAACCTGAAGCACAAAACAATGATGGCTTTTATCCATAGGAAAGTAAAAGGAATGAAGGAAGAGGAAAAGACTGCAGAAATAAATGCGGTTATTGAAACATATGGGAAAAATGTCAGTTATATTGATTTTGATGCTTTGAATCCAATAATCGATGAAATTCAATAATCTATTTCATTAAAAAACTTTTTAAACTAATAAGTTAATATAAGATATATAAATCTATTTTTTTATATTTTTAAAAGATTTTAGCATATTTACCAATTTTAAAGATTTATTAAATTTACTTTTTATTATTTAGCAAGGATGAGAAAATCATGTTTGAAATTAAAGCAAAAGATATGAGAGGAAGAGTAGGGGTCTTGAAGACAAATCACGGAGATGTAAAAACCCCTAACTTGATGCCTGTAATCCATCCAAGAAAACAGACAATTAATGTTAAGGATTACGGTGCAGACATTGTAATCACAAACGCTTATTTGATTTATAAGGATGATGACTTAAGCAAGAAGGCATTGGATGTCGGATTGCATGAGCTCATCAACTTTGATGGTCCAATCATGACTGATTCCGGTTCATTCCAATTGTCTGTCTATGGTGATGTGGAAATTGGAAACAAGGAAGTCATCGAGTTTCAGGAAGCTATTGGAACCGATATAGGAACTTCCCTAGACATTCCAACAGGTCCTTATGTGGATAGGGAGAAAGCTGAGGAAGACCTTGAAATCACCATTGAACGTGCTAAGGAAGCAATCAGTTATGTCAAGGATAACGGTTATGAAATGAAAATAAACTCTGTGGTTCAGGGATCCACTTACCCTGATTTGCGTGAATACTGTGCAACTGAGCTTACAAAGCTTGATGCAGACCTGTACCCTATTGGTGCAGTGGTTCCCCTTATGGAAATGTATCACTACAGAGACCTTGTTGATGCTGTAATGCATTCAGTCAAATGCTTGCCTGATTCCAAGGCACGCCATCTTATGGGTGCAGGGCATCCTATGATATTTGCCCTTTGCGTTGCTATGGGATGTGATCTATTTGATTCTGCAGCCTATATATTATATGCTGAGGGGGACAGGTTCCTCACTACAAGAGGCACAATCAAGCTTGAGAACATGACAGAAATGCCTTGTTCCTGTGAAGTCTGCTGCAAATACACTCCAGATGACTTAAGGGCAATGGACAAGGAAGAGAGAGTGAAGCTTATTGCTCAACATAACCTTCATGTAAGCTTTGCAGAGCTTAGGCTCATCAGACAGGCTATTTCTGAAGGTAGTTTAATGGAGCTTGTAGAGGAACGTTGCAGAGCTCACCCTATGCTTCTTGATGCATTGAGGCATTTGGGAGACTACAGCGAAGATTTGGAAAAGTATGACCCTAGAAGCAAGAAGTCTGCATTTTTCTACACTGGTCCTGAATCATTGAAAAGAGCAGAAGTTACAAGACACTTGAAGCAATTGGAAAATATGGAAAAGAAGAGGAATCTTGTTGTTCTTCCGGCTTACAGAAAACCTTACAGCAAATACCTGTCAAACAGCTTTAAGGAATTCCTTGTTTATGCAAAGGATGAATCAAAAGGCGAAGAGGAGCCTTGCATCATTGATAACAAGGAAACTGATTTCGCTGTTCTGGACATTCCGTTCTGCTTGATTCCACTTGAATTGGATGAGGTCTATCCATTAAGCCAAAGTGATGCCCCTAAGATTCATGACAAGATTGCAGTTGAGTTTGTAAGGGACTTCCTAGTTGATTTTGCAGAGAATTATGATAATGTATTGATTCATCCTAAGGTCTTGGATGAGCTTGAGCTTGATTTCATTGAGGAATACGAGCATCCTGAAGAAATCAAGTTTGAAAAGGATGACATCAAGAAATTGAAGGCAATCGCTGATTATCAGTTTGGTCATGGAGCTGGAGATGCATTATTCACAGGCAAAATCAAGATTGAAAAGAGTAAAAAGACAGGCAAGATCAGACATGTGTTTGATAAGAACCAAAACATTGTCAATATGAGAGCATCAGACAGCTTTTTGATTCTTTCCAAGTTAGGTGCAAAAAGACTTGCAACTATTGATGGAATGAGAAACAAGGTAATGATTGACAATAGTGTCGAATCCTTTGCCCGTGATGGAAAAAGCGTATTTGCAAAATTCATCATTGATTGTGATGAAAACATAAGGTCAAATGATGAGGTCTTGATAGTGAATGAAGAAGGAGAGCTATTGGCATTCGGTAAAGCGCTTTTAAATCACAAGGAGATGCTGGACTTTAAGACAGGTCAAGCAATCAAGACAAGAAAAGGATTTAAGAATTAATTCTTAATGATTCCTATTTGATTTTTTTAGTTTTTATAAAAATCATTATATATTCTAATTAATAAAATACTTATTAGTTAATTATTATTTTAATAAAATTTGAGAGGAAATATTATGATACCTGGTATGAACCCAAAGCAATTGAAGAATATGCAAAGACAAATGAAGAAAATGGGTATGGACATGAAGGAAATTGAAGGTGTCCAGGAAGTAATTATTCGTTGTGATGATAAGGATTTGATCATTTCTCCTGCTGATGTAAGCCTAATGACTGTCATGGGTCAAGAAACCTATCAAGTCACTGGAACTGCAGTTGAAGTGGAAAAGGAAATTGAAATTCCACAAGAGGACATTGAAATGGTTGCTAACACCGCTGGCGTAAGTGCCGCAGATGCTGAAGAGGCATTAAGAGAAACCGGTGGAGACTTGGCAGAAGCTATTTTGAAATTAAATGGATAGCTTTATTATTTCAATCTTTTCTTTTTTTATTTTTTAATCTTTTCATATCATTTAAGCTCTTTTTAATATTAACTTTATTTATCATGTTTGGATATGGTCTTTTTATAATCTTTTCAGTTCTTTTTAAATATTAACTTTATTAATTATAACTTACATATACTTATAAGTATACAAATTTAATACATATTGCAGATTTTTATTATTTTTTCATTTTAAGATTTTACAGAATTTATTCATAAGATTGTGATAAATTAAATTTTTTGAGGTTAAACATGACCGAATTTAGAATAGGAAGAAGGATAAATCCACGTAATGTGCGGGAACTTCTTAAAAAGGATTTTAAGGATGTATTCACTAAAAATCCGATAGTGGTCTTGACATTGCTGGCAATTATAATTTTACCTTCTTTATATGCTCTTATAAACATTCAAGCTTGTTGGGACCCTTACGACAATACTGGAAATCTTGAATTTGCAGTTGCCAATTTGGATAAAGGCGCAACATTTGATGGTGAAGACCTTAATGTAGGGGACCAATTGGAAGATGAATTGAAAAGAAATGATGATTTTTATTGGACATTTGTAAGTGAAGAAGACCTGCGGGAGGGGGTTAACAATGGAACGTATTATGCTGGAATAGTCATTCCAAAGAATTTCAGCAGTTCAATCAAATCCATTACATCTGACGATCCTCACTCTGCAGAATTGGAATATGTTGTCAATAGGAAATCCAATCCAATGGCTTCAAAATTAAGTGACTCTGCAGCAAGAGCAGTTTACAATAAGATCAATGCAAACATTGTCCAGTTCATTAATGTAGCTGCATACGGAAAATTGGGAGAATTGCAGTCTGCACTTGCATCAGGTGCAAGCCAAATGTCCTCTGGCGCTGGTCAATTAAGTGCTGGAGCAAGCCAAGTTTCCTCTGGTGCTTCTCAAGTGAAATCAGGGGCAAATGATTTGGAAAAAGGGGCTAGTGACCTTTCTTCCGGTGCTTCTCAAGTGAAATCCGGTGCAAGCCAAGTTTCTTCTGGCGCTTCTCAAGTGAAATCCGGTTCATCCCAAGTTTCATCATCCGCTAATCAGATTTCAGCAGGCGCTTCTCAAGTGCAGGAATCTGCAAAGCAATTGGACAGTTCAGTTGATGAAGGATCATTGCCTGATCAATTAAAGCCGGTTGTACATGGCTCAAAGGAATTAGCTAATGCAAGCTCTGATTTGGCAGGTGCTTCAAGCAGTCTTGCTCAAGGTTCATCAAAATTAGCCAATAGCTCTGTAGATTTGGCTAATGGAGCTTCTGGTGTTGCTGATGGGGCATCAGGTGTTGCTGATGGCGCTTCACAATTGGCAAATGGTGGATCTCAATTGGCTGAAGGTTCTGTAAGTTTAGCTGCAGGTTCTGCATTGCTTGCAAATGGCGCTTCTTCCGCATTGTTTTCAGCTTCCAGCGGACTTGCTGGTGCAGCAGATTCCCTTTCCAGCATTACTGGGGTGAATGAAAGTGATGTTGGGGAGTATATGTATTCACCAGTTGTCTTAAAGGAAAATGAATTATATGCTGTTCCTGATTATGGTTCTGAAGTCGCTCCGTTCTATTTGGTTTTATCCATGTGGGTGGGGGCAATTATCACTTGTGTGATGCTTAGAACTGGCCAGTCAACAGGAACCAAATACACTCCATCTGAAATGTACTTTGGAAAGCTATTGATATTCTTGGTAATGGCAATTTTAGAAACTACTGTGACTCTTATTGGAGCATTTATCTTGGGAATTAAAATGGCCAATCCATTACTGTTTGTGCTTTCGGCTTATTTCATTGCACTTATATTCATGCTGATTTGCTATTCCTTGATTTCTGCTTTAGGCCATATTGGAAAAGGATTGGCTGTAATTTGGCTTGTATTCCAAATTTCAGGTACTGGAGGTATTTACCCTATTCAATTGATGGGACAATTCCTTCAAGCAGTCAGCCCATATATGCCAATGACCCATGGAATCACTTTGCTAAGGGAAACCGCATTAGGATTGGTTTGGTCTAATTACATTCCATCATTCCTAATATTGATAGCTATGGGTGCTATAACCTTGGTTTTAGCATTAGTGATTAAAATGTTTGCAGATAAAAGAGCACATTGGTTTGAAGAAAAACTAAATGAAACTGATTTGTTTTAAAACAAATCCTTTTTATTTTTTTTAAAAAGAGTTTTTTTATCTATTTTCTATTTTTTTAGAGTAAACTAGTCATTTTTTTAAAAAGAGTTTTTTTATCTATTTTCTATTTTTTTTTAGAGTAAACTAGTCATTTTTTTAAAAAGAGTTTTTTTATCTATTTTCTATTTTTTTTAGAGTAAACTATTCATTTTTTTAAAAAGAGTTTTTTCATTATCTATTTTTTCTATTTTTATTTAAAGAGTAAAATATTAGTTATTTTTTTAAAAAGGGTATAAAATTAATAATTTTTTTAAAAAAAGTTTAAAATTTATTCTTTATAAAAAAGATTTATTTTATTAAAAAAGAGTTTTAGAAAAGAAGAGATTACTATTTTTTAAGATATGTTTTACCAATATCCTTATTAACTTCATCGTATCTGTTTAATAGTGTTCTGATTAATGACTTGCTTATTTTATGGAATTTCTTATCCAATAAATCGACTCCCTCTTGGGTGATTCCTTTTTTAGTGGCTACCTTATTGATAATGTCATTATTGGATAATCCTTGATCATCCTTTAGCATTGCAGTACCAATAATTGTCTTTAGGATCATATCCTCTATTTCATCTTTAGGCATGTTTGATGAGTCACTGCAAGTTTGAGCGAATGTATCGATCATCATGGCAATGAATGCAGGTCCGCAACTGCTGATGATTGTGCTCATTTCCAATTCATTATCTGCTGGATGGAGATTGTCCTCCTCTTCCTTGAAGTATATTGGATTGTCAATTCTCTTAACGTAGCTGAATTCATTGAATAGGTCTTCAACGAAAAGTCTTTCCTGCAATTCTACTTTTGAGTTGTGCTTTACAAGTGTAACCCCTTTTCTTCTTGCAAGTGAACTTATTGAGTTATTTGAAGTTACGGTTGATGCTAAAGTAGGAATGACCAAGCTTAACTTTCCATCGAATAATGGTTTTATGTGGTTGAAGTTAAGTCCTGCACAGGTGTATATGATGTGTGTTTTTTCATTTAGGAAAGGCTTGATTTCTTCAATGATTTCCTTAAATTGAGGAGTTTCGACGGAAATAAGGATTTTTTCACATTGTGTTGCGACTTCTTTGTTATCTGAAGTAATGTTTAGATTTTCTTCTGGATATTCTTCAATTAAACTTTCAAATTTATTAAGGTGTCTATTTGAAACAATCAATTCTTCGTCATCTAATAGTAAATTAAGCTTTAGTATGTTATTTACTATCATTGAACCCATATTTCCGTATCCGATAACTCCTATTTTCATAGTTTCCCTTTCACTATGTATTTTTTTTAATAGAATAGAATTTCCAAATTTATTTATGCATAATATTGGTTCTTAAAAAATTCAAATCCTAATTAAAAAAATTTATTAAAACTATACAGTTATAAAACAATTCTAAAATTATTTATAACTAATATAATTTATTATTTAACTCATTAATAAACTTTATAGTTTTATTTTTGGATTTAAAGCATTTATTCAACTTTATTTTAGAGTTATTAAACTTTAATTTAGTTAAATGTAATTTAGATTATATCAAATGGGTTTTAGGTTTCATGGGGCTTATGTTTTTCAAGGCGGTTCCAATCCATTCAAGGATACTTATTCTTGAAAAGGTGGTTTCAATCATTCAAGGATACTTATTCTTGAAAAGGTGGTTTCAATCATTCAAGGATACTTATTCTTGAAAAGGTGGTTTCAATCATTCAAGGATATTCATTCTTGAATTGTCTTGAATATGATTGCTTCTAATGAAATTGCTGATTATGGTGTTGAACAGGTCATGATCGATTATGTTCCAAAGGTGGTTTCCTCTTATGATTTCAACTAACTTGGCATTTGGAAATATATTTTTCAAATCTATTGCTGACTTTGTACAGTTCAAATCTTCTTTAGTTCCGTATGTTATTAGAACATCCTCCTTTTCAATGATGTTCTTCTTGTCCTTTAAGCTTTCCGGAATGGTGTAATTCAATGATTCGTAAGTTATTTTTCGCTCTTCCCTCAGAGACCTGTCTAAAATCCTTTCCATATCATTGTAATGTTCCTTGCTTATTCCAAAATATCTCAGGTATGCCTTTGTTATGAAGATGTCTGGCTTTTCGTTAAGGTATTCTGATTGTGCCTTAGCCAATCCATTTGCAACGCTTTCTGATTCGATTTCCCTATAGTCGGTTATTTCTGGACTTGATAATATGAGATTGCCTATCATTTGGGGATTTTCATTAAGGATTTCAATAGCTATTGATCCTCCAATCCCCAAAGCCACAATATTTATCATTCCAATATCCTTAATGCCAATGATATGATTGATGAATTCGCTTATTTCAATGGATGACTTGTCTATGGAGAATTCCTCTTCTGAAATGCTATCTCCATGATTTGGCAGATCAAGGAATATGCAATGGAATCCTTTGAAGTATTTATCATAGTCTTCCTTTTGCCTTTTCCAAATCCATTTGTCTAATAGTTTAGCATGCAAAAACAGTATGGTTTCACTATTTTCCTCACCTATTTCCGTATATGCTAAATCATTGAAATGTTTCACAGTCATTTTATCATCAATTTCTTCTTATCAATATTAACTTGTTTAATTAGTTGTCCAACTATCGAACAAAGCAAATAGATTTATTAATGTTAATGATTATATATTATATTAATTCTTATTATAATTTTTTAATCAAAGGATTAGTGATAAAATGAAAGCTGATGCATATAAAATTGTAGATAATGTTTACTGGGTAGGAGTTTTAGACTGGGATATCCGTGATTACCATGGATACACCTTAAATGGAACTACTTACAACTGTTATTTAGTATTTGGGGAAGATAAGGTAGCTTTAATCGATAACGTTTATCCTGGAAAATCTGAACAGTTCTGGGGAAGAATTAAAGATGCATTCGATAAGGAAGGAAGAGAATTCAAAATCGATGTCGTTATCCAAAACCACATTGAAAACGACCATAGCGGTTCCTTAGGTGAAGTTGTTGCAAAATTCCCTGATGTTGAAGTTTACTGTTCTAAAAAGGCTGAACCAGGTCTTAAAAACCACTTGCCTGAGCTTGCAGACTTTGAATTCAATACAGTGAAAACCGGTGACTCATTGGATATTGGAGGAAAGACCTTCCAATTCGTAAATGCGCCTATGCTTCACTGGCCTGACAGCATGTTTACAATGTTGATGGAAGATGGAATTTTATTCTCCAACGATGCATTCGGCCAGCACATCTGCTTATCTGAAAGATTGGATAAGGATGTAGACCCAGTTATCTTAACTGAAGCTGCAAGGAAATATTACGCTAACTTGATTACCCTTTCATCTCCAATGGTTGGAAGAAAGATTGAAGAGCTTGCAAAATTAGGATTGGTGGACATTCTAAAGATGATTGCTCCATGTCACGGTCAAATATTCACAGACCCAAGTTTCATACTTGACTTATACACAAAATGGTCTACAGGTACTTATGAAGGAAACAAGATCACTTTCATTTATGACACTATGCACCATTCAACCCAAAGAATGGCTCATGCTATGGCTGAAGGTGTAATGAGTGAAGGTGTTCAAGTTAAGATGTACTTCATGCATGATGATGACAAATCCGATGCAGTGACTGACGTACTTGATTCAAAGGCAATCTTTGTAGGAGCTCCTACCATGATGAACAATCCGTTCCCCGGAATTGGAGATGTGATGTACTACCTCAACTGTCTCAGCTTTGGAAAAATTGAAACCAAAAAGGCAGTTGTATTCGGCTCCAAAGGTTGGGCAGGAGGTTCCGCAAGAATCTTGGCTGCAAACCTTGAAGGAGCAGGATTTGAAGTCGTTGAACAGATGGAACTTGACTTCAAGCCAACTGAAGAGCAACTTGAAGAATGTTACGAATTAGGTAAAAAAGTAGCTCAAATGATTAAAGAATAGTCTTTCGCTATTCTCTTTTTTATTTTTTTTTTAATAATTTACTCTTTTTTTTTAATCAGTTATTTTAATTTTTTAAATTTAATTTTTTTTTAATAGTTTATTCTTTTTTTTAATCAGTTATTTTAATTTTTTAAATTTAATTTTTTTTAATAATTTTCTAATCACTTTTTCTAATTTTTTAAATTTAAATAATTCATTATTTTTTCAATATTTTTAATATATTAAACTATTTATGTATAATTCTAACGATATGGAATCAATTTTTTAATATAACATCAATATTGCTTTTATTTTTAATAAAAAGTTTATATATTAGTTTAAACATAAAATCAATTGAATTTTAGCGATTTTAAATGATTTACCATATGTTTTTCATTGTAAACTTCTAAACAACAATTTTTAAATAAAATTTTAAATAAAAATAAATTTATATGTGGTAGTTTGAGAGATTATAATATAAATAATTTAATTAAGATATTGAAATGTCATAATCCTAATGAAATATATCTTAGTTCCCATGTCTTAGAAAACTGTTTTGAACGTGATTATTCTTTAAATTATGTTCATTCATGCCTCTTGGAAAAAATTCCCTTATCAATTAGTAAAACTTCTGAAAATCGTTTTTTATTAATTTATCCTCATGAAACGATTAAATTTCAAGATCTTTATATTGTAATTGAAATAAATGATGATGAAAAAATAACTGTAGTGACTGTTTATTGTTTTGATAAAAGGAGAAGAGAACGTGAAGTCAAAAGATAATATATTTGAAGTTGAATATTTTTACAATGAATCTATAGATACTTTAGGCATAAAAGTCAAGAGAGATTTTCAGTATATGGAAACAATTGAAATGGATGAAGGCATTTTATTGGATTTTGATATCGATAACGTTCCAACTGCATTAGAGCTGCTTAATGCTTCAGAAAAATTAAGGGTTCCTAAAGAAAGCTTTGAAAAGATTCATTGCTTTAAGATGAAAGTTTGTGTTGATAAAGATTCCATTCTAATGTGTGCAATATTTGGATTTATGGTTCCAAATAAGGATGATGAATATGAATTGAATTATTTCATTGAAAATAACTTTGATCTTATTCCTACTGAAACTGAATTGGTGATAGCTTAATTTGGAGTCTCATTTTAGGATTTCAATTTCTTATTATGTGTTTAGGTGATTTCTATTAGTGAAGAAGATGATTTGAGAATGATTGAGGAACATAATCAAAAGTCAGTGGAAGAGCTGGTTGAAAACTTTGCTTATGTCTATGTCTATCTGGCTGATGGAAGGTCCTATACCATTACAAAAGAAAACAGCTTTGAATTCAAGGATGGAAAATTCCATATTTATGATAAGGATATTGAAGTTGATATAGTAGATATTGAATTGATTGAATTTTCAGACTAGTTATTTTCTTTTTTTATTCATTTTAATATTCTGATTCTCATTTTAGCAAATTTTAAAAATGATATTTTCCAAATGTTCTGATTCTCATTTTAGCAAATTTTAAAAATGATATTTTCCAAATGTTCTGATTCTCATTTTAGCAAATTTTAAAAATGATTTTTTCCAAATAGATATTCGAGGATTATCATGTCAGATAGGGATTTCAATAAGGATGGACAGACTTATTTTGAATTGAAGGAATACAAAAAGGCCATTGAATGCTTTGACAAAGCCATAGAAATCAATCCAGAAGATGAGGTGGCTTGGTTCAATAGTGGATTTGCCTATTTTAAACTAAAGGATTATACTAATTCAATCAATTCCTTCAAGAAGGCAATTTCCATTTTTGATAGCATTCTAAATGAAAATCTTGATGATGGCATGGCTCGAGAGGGAAGATCTTTGGCAGAGCATATGATTAAGCAAATCTCCTCAAAAGAAAATAGGAATATTGAATACATGAATCTTGTAGGTATTGTTAGAAAAGTACATGACCCTATGGAACTTAAAGAGTCAGAATACCTTCAAATCATTGAACTCTCTGATTCCTCATCAGCAATAAGGGCAATTCTCTGGAATGAAAACACTGCTTTAAACATTAACAAGGGAGACATAATTGGAATAGAAAACGGCTTTGTTGAATATGACAGTCAAGAGTCAGTTGGATACAGAATCAATACAGACGAAACCTCAAAAGTGGTTGTCAACCCTAAAATCGAAGAGGGTTTGCTTCAGTTTTTAAAGGAATCTGTTGACATTTCATTGACTGACATCGGAGATATTGATGAGGATTCAGCAGAAATCGATATTTTGGCTAGAGTGGTCACATTGTTTGAAACTTATTCATACAAGACAAAGGAAGATTCAGGGATTGTTTCATCAGCTATTCTTGCAGACAATACAGGAAGCATTAAGGCATTCTTTTGGAATGCAAAGGCTCAAGTTCCAATCATGTCAAAAGCATATAAGATTGAAAATGCAAGAGCAAGACGAAGTGATGAGGGTATGGAACTTCATATAGGCCAAGGTTCTAGGATGATTGGTGAGGATGATTTGCCTAATGAAGAAAAGGCTAATCTTAAATCCTTTGAAGAGCTTGAAAGTTTATTATATGATTATAAAAAGATAAAAGACTTGAAAGAAAATGATATTGGTATTAAAGTAATTGGAAAAATAATGGATGTTCAAGACACTTTTGAGTTTGAGGAAAACGGAAGCAAATTTTTAGTTAGGGTCATTGACATTGAAGATGACACAGGTTCCATAATAGTTAATTTATGGGATGAAATGGTTGATTACAAGTATACCATAGGGAACTTTATCAAGATTCAGAACCCAACAGTCGTTTATAATAAAAATACATGTAATTTAGAGTTAAGTGTTGGTGATGATTGCAATATAATTGAGCCTTCCTTTAAGGAAATTAATAGTATTTTCAGTTAGGCCAAATCTTTTTTTATTATCCAATCCTTTTTTTATTTTTAATTAATCTTTTTTTATTATCCCTTTTTTATTATCCCCTTTTTTTCATTATTCAATTAATCTTTTTTCATTGCCCATTAATTTTATTCATTCTTTTTTTAAAATCATTAAAAATCCAAACCTTTATATGTGGCTATGCCCTTATACTTTTAGGAAGTGAAATGTGGATTTAGATGGGTGATATGATTAATGCCATTATAAAGAATTTTGATTTAAAATCTGGAGTTTCAACTGTGCACTCATTTAATTTTTTCATATTAGTGAATTAGGGACGAAGAATTAAAATACGATATTTTGAGGTAAAGACTATGAATATAAGTGAAAAAATAAAGGAAATGCAAGGCGATTTAGACAAATATCATGTGTTGGAGAAAAATGAAGAGGAATGCAAATTAGAAGATATGATTATGCTCATGCTAAATGATAAAGGATATTTGGGGCCTGGCAAAATCATTGATGAAAACGAAGAATCTTTGGATTTCATGTTTTATAAAAAGGAAGGGTCTACCTTTTCTCTTTGTATAAAAAAGGAACACATTTGCGGATTATCCATTTTGCATAAGCCGGATGAAGATGAAGAATCAGCAGATGATAATATTGAAGTGTCTAAGGCTTTGTATCAATGATTTTATTATATTGACTTAATGATTGGGGGTAATTATTATGAATTTCAGTGAAAAAGTAGCAGAAATTGAAGGAAAAGTAAAGAGTTACAGGTTAGAGATTGAAGGTGTGAAAGAGATTCCTGCAGAAGAGATGGTCAGAGTCATGCTTGAAGAGGGAGAAATGCTTGAACCATGCAGAATCATTGGTGAAAGTGATGATTTCATTGATTTTATGGTTGTAGATTTGGAAAATGGGCCTGTTTTTTCCATCTCCATAAATAAAGAAAGAATTGTTGGATTTGGCACTTTCCATAAACCTTTAGATGAGTTGGCTAATTCTGAAGAAGAGGTAAATTCAGTGCCTGCATCATTATATATGTAAATTTTTTTATTTTTAATCCTCTTTTTATCTTTTTAAATATCAATATATAAATACTAAAATCAACATACCTATTTTTACAGAAAGGAGTTGTTTTAAATGAAAAAACAAAATGTAATTGCTTTGCTATTATTGACAATCGTTCTTTTAGCAGTTGTTTCTGTCAGCGGATGCATTGGAGGATCTGATGATTCTGCAAGTGATTCATCTGGAGATTCTGATGATTCAGGTGGTTCCATAGTTCATAGTGATTCTGACGATGATGATGACAAGGAAGACAACGATAAAGACGATAAAAATGATAAAGATGATAAAGATGATGATGACGATTGAAAGCTCTAGTTTTCAATTTCTAATCATTTGAATTGTTCTACCTTCATCAAATTAAATTTGCTCTTTTTTATTTTTATTCTTGATTTTATTTTTCATTTTCATTATTGAACTTATTTTTTGCTTTTAAAAAAATCATTTTTAAAAAATATTATAAACTACAAAAATATATATTATTATAATTAAGTTTTAGGAGAGAAAATAATGAATAAAAGAACAATTCTTATTTTACTCGTTTTAGCTATTGCAGTTTTGGGATTCACTATGGGTCCTGCTTGTGCTGCTACAACCACTATTAAAATGGGTAAACATAAAGATATTGGCAGCAAGGATAGGATCTTGACTTTCTATCAGCCAAAAGATGCACAAAATGCCAAAGGAGTATATGCAGCTATCTTTTACCATGATAAGAAAAAAGGGGATGACTTCAGGCCTCACACTTATGTCTTAAGAAAGATGACTGTTTACTATAAAAACAAAAAAGGAAAAGTAATTACAAGAACAGTCAAGGCAACTAATATAAGTGGCCTTATGTTGTTATCTACAAAAAAGATTAGTGGTTACACTCCTTACAAGTCTAAAATTACATACACTAAAATGACTAAAAAAGAGAAAAGGGTTATCATGAATCCTCTTTTCTAATTTTATTTTTTTTAAATTTTTCATATTTTATCAATTCTTATTTTTATTTAATTTTTCACTATCGCACATTCTCTTTTTAATGGACTTAATTTTTATATCTACATTCTATTTTAGGTATACCTAAACTTTAAATACTATTAAAATAAACAATTAATTAATTAATTAATTAAAAAATTGAGGTATAACCATGAATTTAGAAGGTGTAGAAAAAACAATGCTTTTGACTTTATACACTAAAGCTAAGCATTCTCAAACCAAAAATCATAAATTTTTTGACTTTAAGGCAATAGATGTAATTTCTGAAATTGATTATGACTTTTCCATAGCAGATAAGGATTATCAAATGCAATGGGGAGTGATTTCAAGAACTATCGTCTTGGATGATATGGTTTCAAAGTATATCCGCTCACATCCAAGATGCACCATAGTGAATATTGCTTCTGGAATGGATACCCGATATAATCGATTGGACAATGGCATAATCAAATGGTATAATGTTGATTTGGAAAATTCAGCAAGGTTCAGATTGAAATATATTAAGGACGCCGATAGGGTAAAGACATTGGCATATTCAGCAATGGATCCATCATGGGTCAGTGAAATAGATGCAAGTGATGATGTGCTCTTTATCATTGAAGGCTTGTCAATGTATCTTACTGAAGAGGACAACAGAAGGATTCTGGATGTCATTGATGAAAATTTCAAGTCATGCACCATATTCACAGAGATAATGCCTCCGGTTTCTGTAGAGAATGTCAAGGAGAAATCAGTTGAGGAAATGGACGCTAAATTCATTTGGGGAGTTCAAGAAGGTCATGAGCTTCTAAAATTGAATTCCAACTTCAAATGGGTAAAGGATGTGAATCTGTTTGATGGAATGAATGTATATAAACCATTCACTAAGCTATTTACTTGGATTCCTATGATAAGGCGTAGAATGGATTATATTGCCGTTTTGGAAAAATAATTTCAAAATGGCATTTATTTCTTATTTGAAAAAGAGTTAAAAATTAAAAAAATTGAGTATAAATAAAAATTAGAATTAAAAATAAAATAAAAGTTAATAAAAAAAATTAAATAATTGAGTATGAGTAAAAATTAGAATTAAAAATAAAAATAAAGTTAATAAAAAAAATTAAATAATTGAGTATGAGTAAAAATTAGAATTAAAAATAAAAATAAAGTTAATAAAAAAATTAAATAATTGAGTATAAGTAAAAATTAGAATTAAAAATAAAAATAAAAAAATTAAATAGCTAAAGGATTAATTATTCATTAATCCATGATTTTACAGTATCTTTCGCATCATATACATTAGCACCAGGGATTGATAATCCTTTTTTTATTAAAGCTCTTTCACACAATTTTTTCAAGTCTTTTTGTGATGATCCAAAACCGGAACCTTCATGTGTTACAAAAGGCTTAACTGTTTTTCCTGTAAAGTCCAATTGTTCCAATTGGGTAAACATTGGCATTGGAAGTGTTCCCCACCAGTTAGGAAAACCGATGTAAACTGTATCGTATGCATCAATGCTATCTAATGTCTCTTTTATTTCAGGTCTTGCATCAGATTGCTGTTCCTTTTTAGCAACATCAATGCACTTCATGTAATCAGCAGGATATTCAACTGCAGGTTCCACTTTAAACAAGTCTGCATTATCAAGTTCCTGAATATATTCTGCAATCACTTCTGTGTTTCCTTTTTCAATGTTTTTAAGTTCTCCTCCAAAGTAGTTTTCACCGCTTCTTGAAAAATAAATTACAATGCTTGACATAATGTTATCTCCTTTTAATCTTTTAATTCCACAATAATCTTTCTAAAAAAAATATTAATAAATCTATTTATAATGATTGCTTATTGCAATTCTAATGAGTATCTTCCACTAGCTATTGATGCTATAACTCCACCATCAACCAATAAGTCTATTCCTGTAATGAATGAGGAATCATCATTAAGTAAGAATTCTGCAGCTCTTGCTATTTCTTCGGATGTTCCAACTCTTCTTGCAGCGGATGAATTGATCATTTCCTGATAGCCTTCTCCTGCAGCTTCAAATTCATCATAAGCAAGTGGGGTTACAATGATTCCAGGGGAAATTGAATTTATTCTTGCTCCCTTATCTGCCCAAGTAGTTGCAGCTGCAGTTCTCACTCTTAAATGGTTTGCTCTTTTTGCAACAACATATGCAACTCCAGAATTAGCCATTGCGTCATTTTTAATGAAATCCAAATCCTTTAACTCATTGGTAGGGGTTAATGCAATTTGCTGTTCTATTTCAGATGGCAAATCCATCATGTAACCAGTTTGGCTTGATATAATGAGTCCTGCTCCTCCTTTAGAGATATATTTAGCAAAAATATCTATAGCAACAGATGTTGCAACCAAATCCAGGTTTATGATATGTTCTGGGCTTGCTTGATTTGGAGATGCCCCTGCAGTGTCAATGAAATATTTGATTTTTCCAAGTTCGCTAGCTTTTTTAGCGAATTCCTCTACGGATTCTTCATCTAATGCATCTACGATTTGAGTTTCAACAATATATCCATTATATCTAAGCTCTTGAGCTCTTGCCTTAAGGTTCTCTTCACTTATATCTCCAAGAAATATGATTCTATTTGTGCTTATTCTCTTGATTATTGCTGTACCCATGCTTCCAGCACCAAGCAATACAACAACTTCCTTGTCTTCATTTAAATTAAATTCCATATTATTATCTCCATACAATTTTTGATAATAGCTTTTTGAGAATTATTTTTTCATCTTCTGTTAAGTCAGAAGTGACTTCCTTTTCCCATTCATCAATTACCTTGATTAGTTGGTCTGTCTTTTCAACTCCTTTTTCAGTTAGTTCAACAATCTTTTTTCGCCTGTTTTCCGGATTTTCTATTCTGATGATATACTCTTCATCCTCGAATTTCTTCAATAGCTTTGCCATATATGCTCCACTTACCTTGAATAATTCAACCAAATCATGTTGGGTGGATCTTCCGGTAAATCTTATTCTTAAAAGAACGGAATATTCTTTTATAGTTAAATCAGGATTTTCCAGATTGACATCATAATATGAACCATAGTCTGATATCAGTTCCTCCACATAATGATACAAGAACATGTTTTCCGGATTTTCATTAATTTTCATAATATCTAAATATAATTTTATATCACTTCATATAAATAGTTAACCTTTGTTAACAGTTAACTATAAATAATAATTAATACATATAAGTTTTTATCAAGCATAAAGGATGGTCAATATGAAAGTCATGTTAGTAAATGGAAGTCCAAACAAGAAAGGTTCCACATATACTGCACTAAAGCAAATTCAAGACACTTTAAGAGAGGAAGAGATTGATTCAGAAATCTATCAGATAGGTCATAAGGACATTAGAGGTTGCATTGATTGCAGGAAATGCAGTGAACTTGGAAAATGCGTATTTGATGATGAAGTCAATAGATTTGTTGAGAAGGCTGAAGAATTTGATGGATTCATATTTGGAGGGCCAGTCTATTACGGGAATGTAAATCCAACACTAACAAATTTCATGACAAGAGTATTTTTCTCATCCTTTTTTGGTGGAAAAAGAATATTCAGATTGAAGCCTGCAGCTGCTGTGGCTAGTGCAAGAAGAGCAGGTACAATGACTGCAATAGATACCATAAACAGGTTTTTCACATGGGGTGAGATGCCGATAATAAGCTCAAGCTATTGGAATGTGATTTATGGAAACAATGCAGATGAAGCGCTTCAGGACATTGAAGGATTAAGAACAATGACTGTTTTGGCAAGAAATATGGCATGGTTCTTAAAAATAAAGGAATTAAGCATAAAAGAAGGAATTGAACTTCCTGAAGTAACAAAATAAAAAAATGAGTTTGATAATTATAAAAGAGCAAATAATAGGGGCGTTTTGAGAAAATGGAAAGAATTGATTTAGATCAAATTACACAAGAAGAATTGGAATTGTCAATCAAGCAATCAAAATTATTGTTTAAATTCAATCACACTGAACCTATGACTGAGGAATATGTTTCAATACTTAATGAATTGTTGGATGGCAATATCGGTGAAAACAGTACAATCACAACACCATTTGCAGGTGCTGCATTCAATAATATAAAGCTTGGAAACAACGTTTTCATCAACAGCAACTGCTTGGCAATGGCAAGAGGTGGAATCACTATAGAAGATGATGTGATGATCGCTGGAAATGTGCAGTTATTATCAAATAATCATGACGAATACGAAAGGCAAGTGTTAACTTGTGAAGAGATCATCATCAAAAAAGGAGCATGGATTGGTGCTGGAGCATCAATCTTGCCTGGAGTCACAGTTGGAAAATATGCAATTGTTGGAGCAGGTGCAATCGTTACAAAGGATGTTCCTGACTATGCAGTTGTGGTAGGAATTCCTGCAAAGGTTGTAAAGACATTGGATAAGGATAAATTCCCAGAATAGGTTTTGTTATTATGACTGTGTCTGTAGTCGATAAGGGAAATTTAAATCAAGACCAAGAGGACGTGTTGGAAAGATTCATTGAATTTCAATATGCAATGATTGAAAAGGATCTTGAAAAGCTGAATGAACTTTTAGAGGATAACTACACTCTCACACATATGTCTGGAAAGACTCAGACAAAGGATGAGTATATCGGAGAGATAATGGATGGAACTCTCAATTACTATAAATCCATTATCCACAATCCCATTATAACGATAAAAGAAAAAGACAAGGCTATTTTAAAGGCAGATGTCACTCTTGATGCAAAGGTTTATGGAATAAAGGGAACTTGGACATTGCATAGTGAGCAGACAATGGAAAAGATTAATGGAAAATGGTATTTGAGCAAATGGGACAATTAATTGGACAAAATATATATTGATTATATTTAATTTATTAAATTATATTTAATTTTATAAATTATATTTAATTTTATTAAATTATTTTTATTAGGTAAGGTGTAAGAAAAAAGATGTAGTGTTATTAACTGGAGCAGGACAAATTGGAATGGCTATAGCAAGAAGAATAGGCTCTGGCAAAAAAATTGTCATTGGAGATAAAAACATTGAAAATGCTAAACGCATTGGGGAAATAATGACTCAAGCAGGATATGATGTGGATTACTTTGAATGTGACATATCTTCAAGGCAATCAATAAGGAATTTAATTTCAGAAGCTTTAAAATATGGGGATATAATAAATTTTATTAATGCTGCGGGGGTTTCACCTTCACAGGCACCTATTGAAACAATTCTTAAAGTGGATCTATACGGAACAGCTGTTTTGCTTGAAGAAGTTGGAAAAGTCATTAAGGAAGGAGGAACCGGAGTGGTCATCTCCTCTCAATCAGGTCATCGTATGGAACATTTAGGTGCTGCAATAGATGAGCAATTGGCTACAACACCTACTGAGGAGCTTTTGGATTTGGAAGTTTTGCAAGTGGAAAACATCAAAGACACTCTTCATGCTTACCAATTGGCTAAAAGATGCAATGTAAAAAGGGTTATGTTTGAAGCATGCAATTGGGGTGAAAAAAGCGCCAGAATCAATTCTATTTCTCCTGGGATCATTGTAACACCTCTAGCTATTGACGAATTCAATGGTCCAAGAGGAGATTTTTATAAGAACATGTTTGCAAATTGCCCATCTAAAAGGCCGGGAACAGCCGATGAGGTTGCAACAGTAGCGGAATTACTGCTCAGTGAGCAAGGTTCATTCATAACTGGATCTGACTTTTTAATTGATGGAGGGGCAACTGCATCATATTTATATGGTAAATTAAAACCAAAATAGATTTTTACCAGGACATTTTTTTACTTTGATTTTAAAATTTTTATGATTTTTTTTATTCATTTTTGTTTTTTCTTTTTAAAAATATTATATATTCTCTATTATAAACAAAACTTTTTTATAGTAAGGCTAACCTATGTATAACTATATGGATAATTTAATATAGATTAAATATAATTTAATTTTTATTATAAATTCTTATAATTAATTCTTATAATTACTACTAAATTATCTTATTTAAAAATAATACTGATTAAAATTAAGGAGATTATTATGGCGCAAATTAATCAACCTATGTATATTTTACGTGATGATACTGAAAGATTTCAAGGAAATCAAGCTTTAAGAATGAATATTTTCGCAAGCCAACTATTAGCAAGTATTGTAAGAACCACTCTTGGTCCAAAAGGAATGGACAAGATGTTAGTGGATAAGAAAATGGGTGATGTGGTTGTAACCAATGACGGTGCAACTATATTGCAGGAAATGGACATTGCACACCCTGCTGCTAAAATGCTTGTTGAAATTGCAAGAAAGCAAGAGAATGTAGTTGGAGACGGAACTACTACCGTTGTAATCATTGCTGGTGAATTGCTTAAGAAAGCTATGGAATTATATGAGGATGGAATTGCAATTCCAACCATTCTTTTAGGATACAGATTGGCAGTTGCAAAAGCAATGGAAATCTTGTACAGCATTTCTACAGATGCAAGAGACCCAGACACCTTATTCGGCATTGCAAAAACTGCAATGACCGGTAAAGGTTCAGATTATGCAAAAGATGAACTTGCAGATTTGCTTGTTCAAGCTGCACTTAAAGTTGAAGAAGGAGAAAAGTTAGACAAAACACTCATTAAAATCCACAGAATCAATGGTGGAAGTGTAGAAGACTCCTTAATTGTTGACGGTATCTATATTGACCAAGGTAGAGCTAATGAAGCAATGCCTGAAGAAATGCGTGATGCTAAAATCGCTTTAATGAAATATCCTTTGGAATTGAAGGATTTGGAAAACGCTAAAGTTGACTTCACTGACCCATTGCAAATGCAGGCTTTCTTAGACAGTGAACAGGAAACCCTTAAGGAAATTGCTGATAAGATCATCGATTCAGGATGTAATGTGCTCTTCTGTCAAAAGGGTATTGATGATGTAGTCCAACATCACTTGTCCAAAGCTGGAATAATGGCATTCAAAAGGGTTAAAAACACTGATGTAAAAAGAATCATGAAAGCTACCGGCGCTGAACTCATTACCAATATTGAAGACTTAACCCCAGATGTATTAGGTAAGGCTGGTTACATACACCAAGAAAGAATCTTTGACCAAATCATTACCTTCATTGAAGAATGTGAAGACCCTAAGGCAAGTTCCATTTTAATCCGTGGAAGTACCAGACATGTTTCCTCTGAAATTGAAAGGGCTATGGAAGATGCATTAGGTGTAGTTGCAGCTACTGTTGAAGATGGAAAAGTCGTATATGGTGGAGGAGCTCCTGAGATTGAAATTGCAAGACAATTGAAAGCTTATGCCAACACTATCAGTGGAAGAGAACAAGTGGCTGTAAATGCATTTGCAGATGCTTTGGAAATAGTGCCAAGAACATTATCTGAAAATGCAGGTTTAAATACCATTGACTTGCTTGTAGAGCTCAGAGCAGCTCATGAAGATAATATCAACATGGGATTGGATGTATTTGAAGGTAAAGTTGTTGATATGAAAGAAGCAGGAGTTGTTGAACCTCAAAGAGTCAAAAAACAAGCTATTCAAGCAGCTCAAGAAGCTTGTGAAATGATCTTGCGTATTGATGACTTGGTTGCAGCAGCTGGAGCACTTCAAAAAGTCGATCCTGATGAAAACTTAGATCATAGCGGTATGCCTCCTGCACCGGGCATGGGCGGAATGCCTCCTATGATGTAACCCGCTCAAGCTTTTCCAGGCCTTCGGCCTGCAAAACCTTGACCAAAACTTTTTCCTAAGTTGGGAGTAAACCCACTTTTTTTACTATTTTTTATAATTTTTTTCACAATTTTTTAAAAATTTTCTTTATTTTTCTATTTTTACTTCATATGCTTCTTTTTTGAATATTGCTTAATTAAAATTGCTTATTTGTCTGAAATCTATTTATTAAGAATTATTTTTTTAATTTAGCACTTTTTTTCATATTATTTTAAAAATCTTAAGATCATTTTCTTTTATATCAAATATGTTTAATAGTTTGTAATTCTTTTTTAAGTTAAATAAAGGTGATTATTTTATTTTCCATTTTTTTAAGTAATATTATTTAAAATTTGATAAAAATAAGTAATTTTAAGTATTTATTCATTATTTAAAGACTTATCAAGTATTTTTTAATTTTTTTAATTCTAATCATTTATTTTGGATTATAAGTGATTAATTATTCTTGATATTTCTATCATATGGTTAACCATATCTGAATGAAAAAATAAAGGGTAAAATATTTTTATTTTTGACAATAAACTATGCAAAATCCTTGTTTTGAATTATTTTTTTTAGTAAGATTTAAATAATAAAAGATTAAAAGTAAATATTAATCTAATTTGATTTTTTTGTTTTTAAAGCAAAATTGTCAAGTTAAGAAATGTTTAGGGTGGTCTTTATTGTTTGCTTGAAAAAGTCAAATGATAAACATTGGATTTGGAAAAATTGAATATTTTTTCCATCTTTCATAATAATTCAATGTGAAAATTGTACTTATAAGAATATGATTTTAGGATTGCTCTAAAGTGTGAGGTGAAATGATTTCAAGTAAGAATCTCACATTGCTTTTAGCGGTTTTGATTATGGGATTTTTTTTAATCTCATCAGTTTCTGCTATGGATATTGATGATTCTGCATCCGTATCCGATTCAGATGAATTATCCGACTCTAGCGTCTCACTTGGATCTCATGAAAATGGTGTCAGTGATTCCAATCTAAATAGTGTGGAATCAGATGCTGGTTCAAGCAATGTAAATTCAGAAAATGAAGTTTTAAGTACTGATAATACTGTAGAAGATTCTAATTTGGAACATGATTCAAGCATCAAGAGTAGCAATAACCTCTTAGGGGCTTCTTCCCAATCTGACAGTGATGTTTTACAGGCTAATGCAAAAACAAAAACCACTCTCAAGGGAAGTTCAAGTACCGTTTACAGAGGAAACTCATATACACTTACCTTAACTGACAGCAAAGGCAAGGTCTTGTCTGGCCAAAAAGTCAGTTACAAGGTCAATGGAAAAACATATACATTGACAACAGACTCAAAAGGTTCAACTTATCTTCAAATCAATTTAAAGGAAGGCAAGTACACAATGGTCTGTTCCTATGGAGGATCAAGCATTTATGCTTCATCAAGTTTTTCCGTAACTTTATCTGTATTGAAGAATCCTAACGCCTTTTCTATAAAGGAAATAGAGGATGCAGCTACAAATGTCAAGAATTATGTTGCAAAGAACAAGAAATTGCCGACCACGGTGAAAGTAGGAAGCAAAACTCTTAAGATATCTGAGTTCAGTTACCTTGCTTCAAAAGCGATATCTAACCTTAATTCCAATAATAAGGGAGATATTCTTCTCGTTTCTGGCATTTCAAATAGAAATTCTTCTGCTCATTCATTTAAATCTACTGTATATAAGGCCCAGTATTTAGATTTGGCTAAAAAGACAATTTCAAGAATTGAATCCAAAAAGGCACCTTCTACTTACTGGTCTGTTAAGGACAGTGCTGGCAAGGTTATAGGTAAGTCAAATTTCAATTTGTACACTTACTGCTTTGCTAAGATTTTAGATTTCCATAAGTCTAAGAATTACTTGCCTAATTACTGTACTTTCGACAGTGGTGATTTTGCCCCGGCTAAAAAGGCTACAACTCTCAAGGGAAGTTCAAGCACCATTACAAGAGGCAAATCATTTAAGCTCACTTTAACTGATAGCAGTGGCAATGTCCTGTCTGGTCAAAAGGTTAGCTTCAATATAAACAGCAAGACTTATACTTTAACTACAGATAAGAAAGGTTCTGCTTATCTCCAAATTAATTTAAAGGAAGGAAAATACCCTATGGTTTGTTCCTATGGAGGATCTTCCAAATATGCGGCATCAAAATTATCTGTAAGCTTGACTGTATTGAAAAACCCTAACTTTTTCACACTTAAGGAAATTGAAGATGCAGCTACCAATGTAAAGAATTATGTTGAAAAGAATAAGAAAATGCCTAATACTGTAAAAGTGGGAAGCAAGACTCTTAAGATATCTGAGTTCAGCTACCTTTCATCAAAGGCAATCAAGAACCTTAATTCCAATAATAAGGGAGATATCCTTCTTGTATCAGGCATTTCAAATAGAAATTCTTCTGCACATACATTTAAAGCAACTGTCTATAAAGCGCCTTATGTAGATTTGGCTAAAAAGACAATTTCAAGAATAGAATCTAAAAAAGCACCTTCAACTTACTGGTCTGTTAAAGACAAAAACGGCAAGGTTATAGGTAAGTCAAATTTCAATCTGTACACTTATTCATTTGCTAAGATTTTAGATTTCCATAAGTCTAAGAATTACTTGCCGAATTACTGTACTTTTGACAGCAGTGCTTTTACCCCTCTTAAAGAGGCTACAAGCATTAAAGCCGGTTCAAGCAGCATTAAGAAAGGGGATACCTATTCTGTGACATTGGTTGATAATAATGGCAAAGGTTTAGCTAGTCAGAAAGTAACCTTTACAATATCTGGAAAGTCCTATGATAAGACAACCGACTCAAAAGGAGTGGCTTCACTAAAGATTAACTTAAACGGCGGAACCTACTCTGTGGTCTCATCATATGCAGGGTCTTCCACATATAAATCATCAAAATTATCTCAAAGCGTAACTGTTAAGGATACAAATGCATTCACTTTAGGTGAAATCGAAGCAGCCGCTACCAATGTAAAGAAATATGTTGACAATAATGATGCATTACCTAGTACTGTTACAGTCGCAAGCAAGAAATTAAGTATTTCACAATTCTCATATCTAATGACTAAAGCTGTCTATAATATTAATGCTGGTAACAAAAATGCAATTGCTCTTCCAAGCAGCTTGTCCAATTGTAAATCCGAAGGGGATTCATTGGACGCTACAGTTTACAAGGCCCAATATGTTGACTTGTCAAAAAGAGTATTGTCTTTTGCGGAATCAAATAAGGTTCCCCCTGTTTACGCTAAGGTTTATAGTAGTTCTGGTAAATCTTTAGGTAATGCGGAATTTGATTTATACACTTATTCATTTGCTAAGATTTTAGATTTCCATAAGTCTAAAAATGCTTTGCCTAATTACTGTACTTTCGAAAGTTCTGTATTCAAGGGATCTGTAGTTCCTCCAGTTAATGTCTCATCTAAAATACCTTATAATTCCAGTCAATTCAAAGCAGGCTTAAATGAGAAGAATACAGAATCAAACATTGACAAATATTTGGTTGGAAGTGGCCAATCAGCTATTACAAGTTCCATCAAGAACTTGGCAAGTCAATTGACTAAAGGTTTGAAGACCACTGATGAAAAGGCTCAAGCAATCTATAATTATGTCAGAGATGAAATTGATTATAGCTATTATGCAAACTCTAAACATGGGGCTTCAGGAACCCTAAGCGCTGGTTCAGGAAACTGTGTGGACCAAGCAAGTTTGGTTGTTGCATTATGCAGGGCTGCAGACATTCCTGCAAGGTACTCTCATGCAAAAGGATGCACATTCTCAAGCGGTAGTAACCGGACACGTATGGGCTCAAATTCTCGTGAATGGTGTTTGGTATTCCGCTGATGCTACAAGTGTGAGAAATAAGTTAGGTAACATTCAGAATTGGAACACTAATTCATATAGCAATTTGAATAATTATGTTGCTGTACCATTCTAGTATTAAAGTATTTAAAATGGATATAAGAGGATTTCCTCTTATCCAAATTTTTTTATTTTTTTAATTAATTTTTATTTTGATTAATTCTTTTTTAAACTATTTGTCTAAACTTTTTTTTTTTTATTCATTCATTGATTTTTTTTAAACTTTTTTTTAATAATTTTTAATTTTTTTTCTTATTTATTTATTTATTTTT
>SUTG01000071.1 GCA_015063035.1 Methanobrevibacter olleyae | reverse complement strand
TTTTTTTAATTATTTTTTTATGGATTTTTCATTTTTTTCTTTTTTATCATTTTTTTAATTATTTTTTATGGATTTTTCATTTTTTTCTTTTTTATCATTTTTTTAATTATTTTTTATGGATTTTTCTTGTTTTATTTGTTTATTTATTACTTTTTTTATTTATTTTAGTTATAATGGTACTGATTATTTAATTTTCTAAAGATTTAAATATTACATTCTTTTAATTATTATATAATTCTAACTTAACAGAACTATACAATCTTAATTAACGAACTATAATTTTAATTAACAGAATATTCAATCTATATTTACAGAAATATAGAATCTAACTTAAGAGAACTATAGCAATAAATTTTATTCAATTTCAGATGATATTATGATGGAAACTGATGTTTTAGTGATAGGTGCAGGTCCTGCTGGCTCTGCTGCTGCAAAGCATGCTGCTTTAGGGGGAGCAAGTGTAATTCTCATTGATAAGAAGTCAGAGATAGGAACTCCTAAAAGATGTGCTGAAGGCATTTATGATCATGGTCTTAAATGGCTTGAGATTGAACCTGATCCTCAATGGGCAGTTCAGAGAATAAATGGAGGGACTATAATTGCACCGGACAAAACAAGATTGACTCTTGATGAGACTGTACTGCCTGAAAAGGGATATATCATTGAGCGTAAGGTCTTTGATAAGTATATGGCTATGGATGCTGCAAGGGCTGGTGCCAAAATCATGGTTAAGACATTGGCAAAATCCATTATGAAAGATGAGGATTCTGAAGGTTCCTTTTATTTAGTATATTGCGAACATATGGGTGAAATAATTGAAATAAAAGCACGTATTGTAATTGCTGCAGATGGTCCTGAATCTAGAGTGGCTAAGGCATTAGGAATAAACTCCACAACACATCCAAAGCATATGATGTCTGGTGTTCAATATGAGATGGTGGGAGTCGATTGTGAGAGAATGGATTTGATTGAGCTTCATTTAGGCGCTTTTGCAGGTGGTGGCTACGCTTGGGTATTTCCTAAGGGAGATGATATTGCAAATGTCGGCATAGCCATATCATCAACAAGCAAAAGGCCAGCTATTGAATACTTGAACGAATTCGTTGAGTCATATCCTCCTTTGAAAGATGCCAAAGCGGTTGAACTTAATGTAGGTGGAGATCCAATTGGAGGTTTGATTGGTCAAATATATGCGGATAACCTATTGGTTTGCGGTGATGCTGCAGGTCAGGTGGATCCAATCACCGGTGGAGGAATCATATTGGGAATGCTAGGGGGAAAGACTGCAGGCCAAGTGGCCGCAAGAGCTGTTAGGGCTAAGGATTATTCTGCTGAAAAACTTAAGGAATATGATATTTTATATGACGAATACACCCAAGGTGCAATTCCTAAATTGGCTATTGCCCATGAGGTATATGCTTCTTTAAGTGATGATGATTTGAATAAGATTGTTCATGCATTTGTAGGGCTTGATTACAAGAATATGACTCCAAGCGATATTCTAAAGGTATTTTTGAAAATATCTCCTCGCCTTGCTTTGAAGTTTACAAAATTGTTTAAAATTCTATTTTAATTAATAATTATTTTTTCTTTTTTCTTTTTTATTTCTTCTTTTTTCGTATTTTTTAAAATAATGGGATTTTTTCAATGTTTTTTAATAAACATACAATTTTTTTAAAAATTATTCATATCAATTAAAATTTATTATTTTTCAAGTAAACTTTATATACTATAAAGAATAAAATAAGTTTAAGGGTTCATTCTCTTTATTTTTAATCTTAGCTAGTATTTTAAACACAATATGAATAAGAAAAGAGATGAATTCTCTTTTCTTTTCTCCCCATTTTTATTTTTTTATTCTATTTCTACTTTTCAATAGGGTTTTATATGTGGATTTGCCTTTTTCTTTTTATTGTTTGATCTTTTTTTAAACATCTTTAACATGTTGATTTGCCTTTTTCTTTTTATTGTTTGATCTTTTTATAAACATTTTTAACAAGTGATATTACATTTCATTTTGTTTGATTTTTTTATAAACATCTAGTTTTAATAAGTAAAATGGACATAATATAGATTATAATTATAATTTTTTTTTTTAAACAGTATAACTGGTGTTTTAATGAAAGAGAGATTAGATAAATATTTAGTGAGCAATAATCTTGTTTCCACTAGAACAAAATCAAAGGAATTGATCAAATCCAATAATGTAAAGGTAAATGACAAGATAGTTGCTAAAGCCAGTTATATTGTTAAGGACCATGATAAGGTGGAAATAATAGACAGCAGTTCCCTTAAGTATGTATCAAGAGCAGGACTGAAGCTTGAAGGTGCAATTGATTCCTTTAATCTGGTTTTGAAAGATAAAAACATTATGGATGTCGGTTCATCAACAGGAGGATTTACAGACTGCTCATTAAGGCATGGCGCTAAAAGGGTAGTTGCTATTGATGTAGGAACTGACTTGATGGCGGATTCATTAAGGGAAAATGAAAGGGTTGAGCTTTATGAGCAATTGAACTTTAAGAATGCCCCTAGCAATCTTTTTGACGATATCGACATTATAGTCTCTGATGTATCCTTCATTTCACTAAAGCATATAATAGACAGAATCTCCATTGAGGATGAGGATTTTGAATTGGTCTTTCTCATCAAGCCTCAGTTTGAATGCGGCAAGGAAATAGCTGATGAATTCAAGGGTATCATCAATGACAAGGAAGTCCATAAGGATGTTATTCTTGATATAATAACTTATTTTAAGAAGTATGGTTATAATATAATTGGTTTGGATGTTTCAAAAATCCAAGGTAAAAGTGGAAATACTGAGTATCTTGCCCATTTCAAAAGAACTGAAGATGCAACTAAAATTGATATAGAAACTATTGTAAATAAGGCATTTTCTTAAAAAAGCTTAATATTCTCCTTTTTTTAATATCCCATTGCTTTTTTATTTTTAATACTAATTATAGAAATATTTATATAATTAGGAAATAAAAGTATTATTTAGGTTTGCCTAATCTCTTTTTAAACCATGTTTAGGTCTATTTTTTACATATATCCGTTATTAAGTAAGTAAATAAATTAATAGATTAATATTTTCTGGTTTTAGTCAATATTAAGTGAAAATATTGGTTTTAGGTAAAGAGTATAAAGTAGTTTTTATTCAATTTTTGAGAAGATAGAAATGGGGAAAGAAAGTAATTCTAAAATTGATTCAGTGTATGAAAAATCGATCAATAATGATAATTCATACTACAAAAATGTTCTTTTGATAGGAAGTCCTAATGTAGGGAAGAGTTTAACATTCAATAAATTGACTGGCATGACTGCAATGGTTTCAAATTATCCGGGAACCACTGTAGATATCGATGAGGGTAATTTCACCTATGAAAACAAGACAGTCCACATAACAGACCCTCCAGGACTTTATGATTTAAATACAATCACAGAAGAGGAAAGAGTAGCTAAACTGTTGGTTTTGGATGAACAGTTTGACTTGATGGTTCATGTAGTTGATGCTAAAAACATTGAAAAGTCAATTGACCTCACTTTGCAGTTGATTGATGCTGGAAAAGAAGTGATTCTAGTTTTAAACATGATGGATGAGCTTGAAAAGATTGGGGCTTCTATCGATGCTGAAAGCTTGTCACATGAGCTAGGAATTCCTATTGTCTTGACTGCTGCTGCAGAAAACAGGGGATTGGAAGAATTAAAACATACAATTGTCAACTATGATTCAATTGAAAATCAAATACTAAGCGAATCAAGAACATTGTTGGATGTAGACTATGGAAGGTCTATTGAAATAGCTATTTCTGAGATAAAGAATAACCTTAATGAATCTTATCCAGTTTCCAAAAGATATTTGGCTGTTTCTCTCCTTGAAGGTGATGAAGACAGTGAAAACCTTGTAAAGGAGAAGGAAGATTTTGTTATCTTATCAAGGGTTATTGATGCTCAAAAAGCCAAGTTTGACCAACCTGTCAAGTATTTGACAAAACTTAGGCTTGTAGATTATGCTAAATACATCAAATCAAACTACACAACAATAGATAGTGTAAAAGTTCAGGATAGGGACAGCTTAGGTGAAAAGTTAAGCAGAATAATGATTCATCCGATTTATGGACTTATCATACTCGCATGTGTACTTTACTTTGGACTTTATCTGATAGTTGGAGTGCTTGGAGCAGGCATTCTTGTAGACTTTTTGGAAAACACCATTTTCGGTCAGTACATCAACCCTGCAGTAACTGCAGTTGTTGTCCAATACATTCCATGGGTACCGATTCAAAACCTCTTTGTTGGTGAATACGGTATTGTCACCCTTGGTTTAACATACGGATTCGGTATTATACTTCCTATTGTATCACTTTTCTTCATTGTATTTTCAATACTTGAGGACAGCGGATACCTTCCAAGGCTAGCTCTACTTGTGGATAATGGATTTAAGAAAATAGGTTTGAGCGGTAGAAGCGTTATTCCGTTTGTGCTTGCAGTTGGCTGTGGAAGTATGGCGACAATGGTAACAAGAACACTTGAAACAAGAAGGGAGCGAAACATCGCTACCATGCTTATGGCACTCACAATTCCTTGTTCTGCTCAATTGGGAGTTATCATGGCACTTTTATCCCAACGTCCAAAATCAATTTGGATTTGGCTTGCTGTAATTGTATTCAACTTCGTTGTCATAGGTTTCCTTGCAAAAAGATTCGTTCCAGGTGCACAGCCAAGTTTCTTTATGGAATTGCCTCCTTTAAGATGGCCTAAATTGTCTCATATCGCTAAAAAGACTTGGACACGTCTTGTAATGTATATCAAGGAATTGATTCCAATATTCATATTGATCAGTGTAATCATCTGGGCTCTTGACTTATGCGGAATATTCCAATGGATCATTGCGTGCATCAGCCCTGTTGTAAATGCGATTGGTCTTCCAACTTCAACTAGTTCCTCATTTGTGCTAGGGTTCTTTAGAAGAGACTTTGGAGCAGCAGGACTTATGACAATTCAGAATCAATTGACAGGAGTTCAATTGCTTGTTGCATCTGTAACATTAACATTGTTCTTGCCTTGTGTAGCCCAATTGATGATTATGATTAAGGAAAGAGGTGTGAAATTAGCTAGTTTGATAGCTATCATGAGCATAGCTCTTGCATTTACAATGGGTTTTATAGTAAATCTGATATTGTCTAGCTTACATGTGGTTTTATAGTAAATATGATGTTGACTTACATGTGGTTTTATAGTAATTTGTGTTGACTGGTTTACATGTGGTTTTATAGTAATTTGTGTTGACTGGTTTACATGTGGTTTTATAGTTTTATAAGTTTATATTCTAAAATGAGTTTTCTTAATTTATGGGGCTTTGAAATGGATGAAAATAATATGAAAGATCAAATAATCAAATGTGAATTCTGCGGGTTCACATTTCAAAAATGCGATGGAATCAGCTGTGATTCGTGCCCTATTAATTGCAAAGCAGTCAAATGTCCCAATTGCGGATATGAGATTCTGCCGGAATCCAAATCATATAAATTTATAGAAGATAATCTAAAAAAGATTAAAAATTTGATTTTTAAATCAGTTTAACAATAATTTAATTAAAATTTATTATTCTTTCTAATATTTGGGAGTGTAAAGATGGAAAAAAGTGAAATTGAACATTATTTGCGTGATATTTGGGTTAGAGAATTTGAAAAGGAAGAGAAATTGGTCATTGATGAATTCAAGAAGGATGATATTGAATTATTGGCTAAGAAGGAATATGTCAAGATTGATGACGGTTTTATTAACTTAACTGAAAATGGTGAACGTTTGGGAAGGTCATTGGTTAGAAAACATAGGATTGCAGAAAAGGTTGTAGCAGACTTGTTTTTAGCGGACATGGACGAAATGGAAGAATTGGCAGACCAGATTGAGCATGTGATGAGTGAAGAGGTTGAAGACAATATATGCAGAATATTGGGAAACCCTGAAAACTGTCCTCACAACAATCCAATCCCTAAAGGAGATGGTGTTAAGGAATTAGGCAACGAATATTCCGTGCCTTTGGTTTCCTGTCACAGTGGAGAATCCGGTGAAGTTTCACACATCAAAACAGAAGATGCTCGTAAATTAAGAAAAATCATGAATCTAGGGCTTATTCCAGGTTCTAAAATTTGCTTGATCCAAAAATTCCCTAATTATGTCTTCCAATTAGGAAACACCCAACTTGCTGTTGACAAGGAATTGGCTAACGAAATATTTATTAAATTAGATGAATAATTATTAATTAATTTAAAATAATTTTAATTTAATTAGCATTATTAATTAATTTAAAGTATTTTTAATTTAATTATACATATTCAAAAACTAAAAAAAATTTATAAATTCATTTATTCGATTTAAGGTGAAAACATGTTAGAGATTATCCCTGTTTTAGATTTAATGAATTCTGTTGCAGTATCTGGTAAAAGTGGAAATAGAGACACTTACACTCCATTGCAAACAATTTATGCATCTTCATCTGACCCTGTGGAAATAGCAAACTCATTGAAAAGGGCAAATGCAAAAGAGATGTATATTGCTGATTTGGACCTTATTGAAAGAAACGGAAATCATAACATCTATAAGATAAAGGAAGTAAACACCATATTGCCTGTGATTGTGGATGTAGGTGTAGATAATCTTGAAACCTTTGAGTTCATGCTTGATTTTGCTTATAAGATCATTGTCGCAACTGAAACCCTAGAATCAATTGAAGAGCTCGAAAAGATCTTTGAAAAGTATCCAAAGGAAAGAATCATTGTTAGCGTTGATGTAAAGAACAATGAATTGTACACTAAGCATATGGATTTGAATCTGGAAGGATTCAAGGAAGTCTTGAGTAGAATAGACCCAAATGAGATCATTTTGCTTGATATC
The DNA here is from genome assembly GCA_015063035.1 of Methanobrevibacter olleyae. GTDB lineage: Archaea > Methanobacteriota > Methanobacteria > Methanobacteriales > Methanobacteriaceae > Methanobrevibacter > Methanobrevibacter olleyae_A. Next base: position 215 of record SUTG01000071.1, on the reverse strand, counting down.
TCTTCAGTCGGTACAGAAGCTGGATTCAATAAGGATTTGCTTGACAAGTTTGATGAATTCAGGGACAAAATCATTTTAGGTGGTGGAATAACTAATGATGAGATTCCTTTAATCAATGAATTGGGAATCAAAAAGGCTTTGGTTGGAACTGCTTTGCATAAAGGGGAGATTGATATTAACAATTTCTGATTTCTTTCTTTCTTAATTTTATTTTT
>SUTG01000023.1 GCA_015063035.1 Methanobrevibacter olleyae | reverse complement strand
AAGATTAAATAAAAAATTTTAAATATAATTTTTCACTTAATAATAATTAGTAGTACAAATTCATAAAAAAGTATTACTAATTCTGATTTTTTCTTAAAAATAGTAATAACTTTTCTTGGTGTGAAAGTATGAATGTTAATATTAAAGAGTTGAGAAATGATTCAAATGAAATAGGAAAAGTTCAAGAATTCTTATTCAAAATGATTAAAAAAGAATTTGGCTATGATTATGTGCCAGAGTGGCATCAGGATATAGTCAATATGGATGAATATTACATTAATCCTAAAAGAAATACCTTTTTTGTTGCTTATTCTGATGATGATGAAATTATAGGAACAATTGGCATACGAGCTTATGATAAAAACTTTGAGAAATTCAAAGGTCTTTATTCAAATGAAACTACCTCAAGCATTTGGAGATTATTTGTAGATGAAAGATACAGACGCTGTGGCTTGGCATCTAAAATATATAGCATAGCTGAAAATTTTGCAAAGGAAAATGGATTCAATGACATTTATTTGCATACCCATAGGAATTTGGATGGTGCTCTCCAATATTGGACAAAAATGGGGTTCATTATTAGATTAGATGAACAGGATGATTTAGAAACCGTTCATATGGACAAGCATATTAAAAAATTAGAAATTTCACCACAAGCAAGCATTTTGACCTATGCAATAAAGTTATAGTCCATTAAATATTAACATTCTAAAATTAGTAAAACACATGCTATCCTTTTTAATTGGGATAGCTTTTTTTTTTTTAAAAACTATGGCCTTTTAATAAATTTTTGAGTGTGCGGACAAGCATAAATGCATTTACCGCATACAGTATCAGGTTTTCCGAGGTTTTCTTCAGAAACTTTCAATGCATATCTTTCACACTTTTTATCATCATAAAATTCGTTTCTTTTTAATTTGTAATTCCAGTTTTTACCACTGATTGCTCCACCAGGGCATGCATCCCTGCAAATCATGCATTTTCCACATTTTGACTTAAGAACAGGTTCTCCAAAATCGAGTGGAGCATTTGTTAAAACTGATGACAACCTTAAGGCAGATCCATGCTTTAGTGTTGTAAATAATGCTGACTTTCCAATCCAACCAAGTCCTGCACGTGTAGCTATTGTTTTATGGGGCAGTTCAAATGAATTGAATTCGCCAAAATCAGTCCCTAACCTTTTTTTAGTCTGGGCATAGGCATCATATCCCTTATCAATCAAATATTCTTCGCAAAGCATTCCAAGTGCATCCAATCGAGTATTCAAATCCACTAATTCAAGAACATACTCTAATGTTGGTGCATTTTCCATAGCCCTGATAATTTCCGTGGGGTAAGTAATATAAAAGACAACTCCAGAGTCCAATCCTTCCTTTGGTGAAAAATTGGTGATGTCTGCAAATCCTACCTCTGTTGCACCATGGCTTTGCAAATATTCTTTCAATTCAATCGATAATGACATGGTCGAATATTTACATTTAATGATATTTAAATCTATTTTAAGTATTACTTTTAGTACAACCTAAATATTTGTGTTTGTAGAATTTATTTAAATATATTTAAAATATTGTTAAAATTTGTTCATTTTATTATTAATTTGACTATTTTTTTTCAATTTTTATAAATAAAATTATATTTATCAAATATACTTGAAAAGTAATAAATATCTTTTTATATTTATTACTATAAATTATATTTAGTATTAAAATAATTAAATAAAGTATTACTAATATGGCATTTTTTTGAAAAAAAGTAATACTTCTAGAAAATTTGGTTATTTTGATAAAAATTTTTAAATGGTGAATTAATTATGGATAAGAAAATTATTATAGCTGCTGTTGCTGCAATTGTAGTTATTGGTATTGCTGCATTTGCTCTTTCAGGTGGAAGTGCAGATAGCGACCCAACTCATTTAACAGTTGCAACACACAGTAATATGGCAGAACCTGAAGCAGGTTTTAACCCACTTACTGGTTGGGGTTGCGGCCACATGAACTATAATCCATTGGTACAAAGCTGTTTATTCAAAACAGATAAAAGTGGAGATATAGTTCCTGATCTTGCTACAGATTATTCAATCAGTGCAGACGGTTTAACCTGGACAGTAAATGTTAGAGATGACGTTAAATTCTCAGACAACTCTACTTTTGATGCAAAGGATGTAGCATTCACATTCAACACTGCAAAAGACACTGAAACTGATTTGGATTTAACCAATCTTGAAAAGGTAACTGCTAAAAATGACACTTGTGTTGAATTCAAATTAGTAGAGCCAAGATCAACATTTATTTATGATTTAAGATACGTAGGTATTGTACCTGAAGAGTATGATAATGAAACCTACGGTGAAAACCCAATTGGTACAGGACCATATGTATTAGACCACTGGGACAAAGGTCAACAAGCTATATTTACATTAAATGACAACTGGTATGGTGACAAACCTTACTTCACTCAAATCAACATGTTGTTCCCTGAGGAAGCTACCTGGTTAGAGCTCGCTAAATCTGGCCAAGTGGATGTAGCTCCTGTTGCAACTTCTGCATTGAACGAAAGTGTAGACGGCTACAACTTCGTTGAGAAATCTGCAGGTAGAGCACAAGGTATTTCCTTACCATACATCGAAGATGAAGGTAAAACAAGCCCTGCTGGTGCAAAAATCGGTAACAACGTAACTGCTGATAAGGCAATCAGAGAAGCATTGAACGTTGGAATCAACCGTCAAAAAATCTGTGATGAAGTATTCTCCGGTCACGCTTCCCCAGAATTTACTAGTGTAGACACTAGAGACTTTGCAAACCCTAATGCAAAAGTTAAAGACGGTGATGTTGCAAAAGCTAAACAAATCTTAAAAGAAGGTGGATGGGTTGACACTGACGGTGATGGAATCGTTGAAAAAGATGGTGTAAAAGCATCCTTTGACTTATACTACCCACCAGACTACCTTGACAGACAATCCTTAGCAACTGTATTTGCAGAACAAGCTAAAGATTTAGGTATTGAAGTAAATCTCCAAGGTGCTGACTGGGATACCATTTACTTAAACATGTATTCCTCTGCTGCAGTAATGCAACAAACTTCACCAGACCCATATAAATCTATTTATCAACAATATCACAGTAAAGAGGTAGATGACTTCTACATGAACCCTAACTTATATAGCAATGCTGCATCTGATGCTTTAATGGAACAAGCTATGCATTCCAACAACTTTGATGCTGCTAATGCTTTATGGGCACAATCCGCTCTTGTAAACGGCGGAGGTTGGGGTCCTGCTGGAGACGCTCCATGGGTATGGATTGCTAACTACAACTACAACTACTTCGTAAAAGAAGATATTGATATGGGTGAACAACCTGACGGTTTAGGAAATGACTTCTTAATTAATGTTGTTGAATGGACTAGAACCAATTCCACAGCTTAATCTTTCATTTCCTTTTTTTATTTTTTTTATTATTTTATTCTTCTAAATTTTAATTAAGAATTTCATCTTCTATCTTTCAAATTTTTGATGGGATAAGTCGACTCATTCTTTTTTTAAATTTTAAAAGAATATTTATATTTTAAAAAATAATGGTGGTTTATTTTCAATGAATAAACAAAAAGTAGCAAAATATTTTGGTTGGAAATTGGTACGTTTTATCGTATTGATGATTGCAGTTGCAATATTTAGTTTTGTATTATTAGATTTATCCCCTATTGACCCAGTTAATGCTTATTTGCATGGTGCTGCAGTATCAGAAGCTCAAAGACAGATTTTACAACAGTATTTCGGTACAAATGTTCCATTGCCTGAAAAGATTTTCCATTGGCTTATGGACTTGGTCCAAGGAAATTTAGGAATTTCATTAATATATCGTAGACCTGTTATCGATGTTATCATTGATAAATTCATGGCTTCTCTAGCTCTTATGGCACTATCATGGATATTAAGTGGTGTCATTGGTTTTGCATTAGGAGTTGTTGCAGGTAAAAACAAAGGCTCCTGGATTGATAAGGCTGTAAAGGTTTATTGTTATGCTATTCAATCTGCTCCATCCTTTTGGGTTGGTATGTTGGTATTGATGGTATTTTCAGTTTATCTGGGATGGTTCCCAATAGGCTTTGGTGTTCCTATTGGAGTTAGTAGTACTGATGCAACATTTTTAGAGTGGGCAACCAGGCTTGTCCTTCCTACATTAACATTAAGTCTTGTAGGGCTTGCTCCAATTACAATGTACACACGTAATGAATTGGCCCAAGTCTTATCCTCTGATTATGTTTTGTTTGCAAAATCAAGAGGTGAAAAAGGTTGGGATTTAGTTAAAAATCATGGTATAAGAAATATATTGCTTCCTGCAATTACCTTGCAATTCTTGTCTTTCAGTGAATTGTTCGGTGGAGCAGTGATGATAGAGCAGGTATTTTCATATCCTGGAATAGGTCAGACTGCAGTTGCTGCAGGTCTTCAAAACGATGTTCCTCTGTTTCTGGGAATTGTAGTTATCAGTGCAATATTTGTATTTGTAGGTAACCTGCTTGCGGATATCTCTTATTACTTTATAGATCCAAGAATTAAGGAGAATGAGTTCAATGATTAAGAAAAAGGCTAATGATAAAGAGCAATGGTTCATATACCGTGCGAATCTTAGAACAAAAACCCTTGTAGTTATTGGGCTCGCTATAGTGATTATCCTAAGTATTTTCATATCTGGTTATTTCATTAGAGATATTCCTACTAACTTTGCTAATGCAATGCAAATGCCTTCCTTAGAACATCTTTTTGGAACTGATTGGATGGGAAGGGACATGTTTCAGAGAACAATTGCTGGACTTGGATTAAGTATTATGGTAGGTTTCATTGCATCTGTTGTAAGTACAATAATTTCCATTCTTTTAGGATTATTCTCAAGTTTCAACAAAGTTGCGGATGAAGCCGTTGCTGGAATTATAGACCTATTCGGTTCAATTCCACACATTCTTTTGATTATACTTGTTTCAATAATGTTTGGCGGAGGTGTATTTGGTGTTATAATGGGTGTAGGATTGACTCACTGGACACCACTTGCTAGAGTTCTAAGATCTGAAGTCAAGGAAATCAAAACCAAGGAATATATAGCTTTAGCAGAAAATCTTGGAAGAAATAAAGTTTGGATAGCAATAAAACACATTTTCCCATTGATTATTTCCCAAATAATTGTAGGTGTAATCTTGATGTTCCCTCATGCAATCATGCACGAAGCTGCGATTACATTTTTAGGATTCGGATTACCTCCTCATGAACCTGCAATTGGGGTAATATTAGCGGAATCCATGCACTACTTATCATCAGGATGCTGGTGGTTAGCATTCTATCCAGGTCTATCCTTGTTGCTAGTTGTATTGCTATTTGACTTGATTGGAGAAAATGTTGAAAAATTACTCAATCCTGAAACTGCACAAGAATAAGAGAAATTTTCATAATTTCTCTTTTTTAATTTTTTTGGGGATAATATGGATATAGTAATTAAAGAGATTCTAAATGATGCAGATGAAATAGAAACGGTTCAGAAATTTTTGTATGAACAAATTAGAATAGTCTATGATATTGGTCCCACTCCTAAATTTCACTACGATATTGATGGTTTGGATGAATATTATATTTTGCCTAAGAGAAACTGCTTTTTTGCAGCATATGATGGGGATAAAATAGTTGCAACAGCAGGAATTCGGGCATATGACAGAGATTTTGAGTTCTTTAGAGAGCAGTACACTGAAGAGAATACTGCAAGCATTTGGAGATTAATGGTTGATAAGAATTATAGGAGAAATGGCATTGCACGAATTCTTGTAAAACATATGGAAGAGTTCGCTAAAAAAGCAGGTTATAAGCAAATCTATCTACATACTCATAGGTATCTTGATTCAGGATTGCCATTTTGGAAGTCTCAAGGATTTGTTATAACTGTAGAAGAAGATGACTATGATGAAACAAGTCATATGATAAAGATTATTTAATTATCGGATGTTTAATTGAAATTAAAACAATAATAGGTGGTTTAATGGACAAATTATTGGATGTTGAAAATGTTTCAATTTCATTTACACAATATACGAAGGGATTAAATCAAAGAAATTTAAAAGTCATAACTGATTTGACCTTAGATATAGCTGAAGGTGAGATTTTAGCGGTATTAGGTTCAAGTGGGTCTGGAAAAAGCCTGCTTGCTCATGCAATATTTGGGATTTTACCTGAAAATGCTAATCTTAATGGAAAAATTAAATTCAAAGGCAATGAATTGTCTCAAGAGGATAAAGAGGAAATCAGAGGAAAAGGCATAGTCCTTGTGCCTCAATCTGTCAACTTCTTGGATCCTTTAATGAAAATATCAGATATTGCAATTGGTCATTGCGATAGCGAGGAAGAGAAAAAGGCAAAGAAAATCAAGCAAAGGGAAATCTTTGAACATTATAATTTAGGTCCGGAAGTGGATGATATGTATCCATTCCAATTGTCTGGAGGTATGGCAAGGAGAGTTCTTGTATCAACTGCATTGCTTGCAGATCCAGACCTTGTTGTAGCTGATGAGCCAACTCCAGGGCTTGATGAGAAAACTGTTCAAGAGACATTAAATCATTTTAAGCACATGAAAGAAGCGGGAATAGGTGTTCTTTTAATCACACATGATATCCATGCAGCATTGGAAGTTGCGGATAGGATTGGAATATTTTACTCTGGTTATGTGATTGAGATTGCACTTAAGGAAGACTTCTCAGGGGATGGGGAAAACCTCTTGCACCCATATACAAAATCATTATATAAGGCATTGCCTGCAAATGGATTTGAAGTAATTGAAGGTTATCAGCCCTTGCATGGAGAAATCATTGAAGGATGCCCGTATTATGACAGATGTGATATGAGATTTGACAGATGTAAGAAAGAAAGGCCTGAATTGGTTGATGTTGGATTGAAGAAGATTAGATGCTTTAAATATTATGAAGATGCTGATGATGAGATTGTTGAAGGGCCTGTAATTGAAGAGGATGCTAATGAAATTATTGAAGAAGGTGCATAAATGGAGTTAATAGCAAAGAACATTTCATTTAAATACCCATCAGCTAAAAAGTACTTATTGCAGGATGTTAATTTGGAATTGGATAATAAAAAGATTATTGGTTTGATCGGTGATAGTGGTAGCGGTAAATCTACATTATGCAAAATATTATCTGGCTATGTAAGCAAATATCAAGGTGAAGTGACATTTGAGGGCAATCCACTTCCAAAAAAAGGATTCAAACCAGTTCAATTGATTTATCAACATCCTGAAAAGGTTATGAATCCTAAATGGAGAATGAGTCAGGTTTTAGCCGAATCTTGGGATGTAAAGGATGAAGATTTGGCCCAATTTGGAATTCAAAAGTCTTGGCTTACAAGATTCCCACAGGAATTGTCCGGAGGGGAACTTCAAAGGTTTTCAGTGCTCAGATCACTTAATCCAAATACAAAGTTCCTCATTGCTGATGAAATGACAACTATGCTTGATGCAATTACACAGGCACAAATCCTGGATACTGTTTTAAAAATAGTAAAAGATAGAAAAATGGGGTTCCTGTTGGTAAGTCACGATATGGATTTGGTAGAGACAATCTGTGATGATAAGATATATTTAAAGGATATCAATGCTGCTATGAAGTAGTTAATTTCAAAATATTTATTATTATTTATTTCATTTTTATTCTTTAACCACCTATTTTTATTTTTTATTTTATTTTTATTTTCTAGCACTTATTTTTGAATCTCTTTCAATTTTATTTTCTAATCACTTATTTCTATTTTATACGAACGACTTATTTTTAGATTTTTTGTTTTCTTTTTAAATTTTCAATAAAAAATAGTAAAAAAATTAATTTCATGTAATTACATGAAATCAAAAAATAAATTAAAATAGTTCTTTAGTAATTTTCCTTGAAATTCTTCAGTAATCTGGAAAATATGGAAATATTTGAAGGCGGTAGTTCGATTTCCTCTTTTTTAAACCATTTCGCTTTGGTGATTTCATTCTCATCCACCTTGATTTCACCAGACTTGTATTTGCATATGCAACCGATCATCAATGAGTTTGGAAATGGCCAGGTTTGGCTTCCGAAGTATTGGACATCCTCAACTTCAATTCCAACTTCCTCCATGACTTCCCTTTCAACGGCTTCCTCTACACTTTCTCCAGCTTCCAAGAATCCTGCAATCAAGGCGTATCTCGGATATTCATGATATGAGTGTCTTGCCATCAGAATCTTTTTGGTTGGGTTTCCATTCTCATCAAGATCCTCTTCATCTTCCTTGATGATTGTGGTAATTATTGCGGGGCAAATCCTTGTAAAGCTTGTAAATCCACATTCAGGGCATACTTTAGCCATTTCAACATCAGAGGTAACTGTTTTTGCTCCGCATCTTCCACAGTATTGGTGGTTATTTTCCCAATCTATGATTTGAATTGCTCTTCCACCAAGGTAATATGTCTCTTCATTGATGTCATAGACTTCATAAAGATTGATGAATTTCAAATTGATATCTTCATTCTCTTCCTTAAACCCTTCAATGTCAAAGCCTTCACTAAGTTCAACTGCATAAGCGTCCTTAAGGTAAAATTCACCAAAGTAAATGCAGTTCTTAAGATCCTTTTCATTGATGTCAATTTCATTCAAGTCCTTAAGTAATGGAATCTGATTATCTATCAATAGAAGGTCTCTGTCACTGAATATGAAATAAAACTTCTTATCAGTATCTTTAGCTTTAAAATTTATTTTATAATTATCATATAAGCTTAAGGATTCCTTTGGGTCGTGTTGTGTTTTCATAATTTATAATATGTTATTTTAACTTATATCTTTATTTATTATTTCTTCAGTTTTTTTAATTCAATAGCTAAATATTTATATTTTTAATAAAAAAATTAATTATATTAAAAAACAATTTTAAAACTTTTATTAAAAATTAATATTAAAATTATATTAAAAAACAATTTTAAAACTTACATTAAAAATTAATATTAAAATTATATTAAAAAACAATTTTAAAACTTACATTAAAAATTAATATTAAAACTATATTAAAAAACAATTTTAAAACTTAATATTAATTATTCAATTATTATTTTTTGTGATTCTTATGAAACGAACTGCCTTAAAGATTGCTTACATTGGAACTCACTTTCATGGATTTCAAAGACAGCCTGATGTAAGAACCGTTGAAGAGGAACTTATTTATCATCTTAGAAAATTGGGATACATTGATGATTTAAAGGCTTCAAGGTTTAGAATAGCTGGAAGAACCGATGCTGGAGTTCACAGCCTTGGAAATGTAATAAGCTTCCAAAGCGAGAAGGAAGTTCGCGTCAATCAGATAAACAACAGCTTGCCCGAGGATATTCAGATAATTGCTTGGGCACCTGTTAGATTTGGATTCAAACCAAGATATGCCCAAATGCGATGGTATCGTTACATCCTTTTTGAAGAGGATTTGGACATAGATCTCTTAAGGCAGACTGCTGAGGTATTTAAGGGAACCCATAACTTCACTAATTTTACAAAAAGAAAGCAGAAAACAACTGAAAGGACAATTGAAGATATCAAAATATCCTGCCCAACAATAGATGAGGCAGATAAGAATAAGAACAATAATTTTGCTCATTTAAATAAAACGTATAGCCCTATTTTTGTAGACATTTATGGTGAAAGCTTCTTATGGAATATGGTCCGTAAGATGATGAGAGTTTTCCTGGATGTAAACTATGGAAAGCTAACTCTTGATGATGTAAGAGGATTGCTGGATCCTGAAGAAGATGAACCAAGAGCATATATCAAGGTTGTCGAGCCTGAAAATCTAATTTTAATGGATATTGAATATGATGGGATAAGATTCAGATATGATGACTATGCATGCGAGAGATTCAGAAGATATCTGGTAGATAATCTCTTTGATTTGCAAAAGACCTATTCAGTTAGTGAATCCATGCTAAAAAGTTTAGAAAGTTTAACTGATAGTGAAAAATAGATTTTTATTTTATTTTTTATTATTTTAAAAAGATTATAAAAATAGAAATTTCTTATTAATTAAAGTGGATTAATTAATAAGAAAATATTGAAAAAATTTTTTAATTTAAATTAAGGTGTGTTTTAACTCAACAAACCTAATAAAATAGCGCTTAAAGCCCAAACAACTATTGCAACGATTATAATGTATTTTGCATGTTTTTGGTAGAATGGGTCTTCTTTTTTTACAAAGTATAATACTACTCCTGCAATTAAACCTAATAAAGGTATGAATATAGCAAGAAGATATCCAACAATTACAATTACTTTATCTATTGTTTCAGCCATTTCACATCCTCCATAATTTTTAAAGAATAATTTACATTATCCTTTGTTAATAATATTTTTTTAGAAAGCAATATATTAAATTTTTTATTTTTTATCATTTTTTTAGCTATTTTTATTAATTTTTTCTGAATTATATTCATTTTTTAAAAAATTTGTCAGATATTATTCTAAATAAATATGATTCTCTTTTAATTTATCTATGATAAGTTTCATGGATTTCTTTTCCTTTTCATTTCCAACTTTTTGACAGACTCTATTAAGCTCTTTCATGTGAGTCCAAATGATATCCTGTTTATCCTTATATTTATGGTCAAATCTGCAGTAATAAACCAAGCTTTCTATAACGGCATTCATAGCCCTGTTTAAAGGAACAATCTCGTTATTATCACTAATGTAAATGTCTTCTACTTCACAAGTCACTACATTTCCAATTCCATCGTTGTAGTCATTCTCTCTTTTCTTCTCTATTGTCTTTACAACATGAGTCTTAAAGAAGCCTAAACTGTCTTTTATCATTGGAAAATCATTGAATTTGCCGTAATACTCTTCTTCCAGTTCTCCAAGAGTGGAATAAGTAAAAATAAGCGGATCTTTTGTAATGTTTACAATTAATTCCCCATTTTCCATGATGTTCAGATGGGTGTGAACGCAATTGTCCAAATGGATGACAACATGATTTGAATCCTTGCAGATAACTCCTATTGGGGCAGCATTTTTAACTTGCTCATTGCTTTGTGTGGTGACAATTGTTTCATAGAGCTGTCCCTTAAACATGTTTAAGGATTCTAAAGTTTCTTCCCTTTTATAGTGTTTATTGTTTATGATTAGTTCTTGGTTCATATTTGCCCTCAATAATTATTTAAGCATTTTAATTATATATTTTTTATTTTTTCATTTTTTATTTTTCAAATATAAATTAAATTAATATTTTTAAAGGAAACCAATATCACTTAAAGATATTTTTTAAAAATTAATTAAACTATATATTATTTAAATAACATAATTTTATATAATATAAATTATTAAAGAATTTATCAAATCAAATAATTGATTTTAATTAAATTATCAACTAACTTATAGGATGTTTAAAAATGAAAATAGCTATTGTACTTGGAACAAGGCCCGAGATAATCAAAATGGCTTCTGTAATGGATGAGATTGAAAAGAGAGGTCATGAATTGCTCTTGATTCATACAGGTCAGCATTATGACAAGGAAATGTCTGAGAATTTCTTCATTGACTTGAAATTGCCTACCCCTAAGCATAACATTCATGTTGGATCAGGTTCCCATGGAAAGCAGACTGGCAAGATGATGGAAGGCATTGAAGAGGTTCTCCTAGATGAAAAACCAGATATTCTGCTTGTACAGGGAGATACAAATGCAGTTCTTGCTGGAGCACTTGTTGCAAGCAAATTGCACATTCCAGTAGGGCATGTTGAAGCAGGCCTCCGTTCCTTTGATGAGACTATGCCGGAAGAGATCAACAGGCTTGCAGCGGACATATGTTCCAAACTATACTTTGTTCCAACAGAAGAGTCTGCAATTAACCTTGCAATGGAAGGAATTTCAAGAAAAAGAATATTCATCACAGGAAACACTGTAGTGGATGCATGTTTCAGAAACCTTGAAATATCCAAAAGCAGAAAAATAGAGGAATATGATGAAGGGCTCGCTGAACTTGATATTGACAATATGGAAAACATCCTTACCTTAACAATGCACAGAGCGGAAACAGTTGATGATAAAGAAAGGCTGACCAATATCATAGAAGCTTTGGAGGAACTCGATGATGTGAACATCATCTTCCCGATTCATCCAAGAACCAAGAAGACAATGGAGAACTTTGGCTTGTTTGACAGATTAAATGATCTCAAGCATGTTCATATCATAAAACCTGTCGGTTATCTTGATTTCCTTCTTCTCATTTCAAAGTCCACAATTATCCTAACAGATTCAGGAGGGCTTCAAGAGGAAGCGATAACTCTTGACGTACCTGCACTTACCTTAAGGTACAATACTGAAAGGCCTGAAACCGTGACTGCTGGAGGAAACATCCTTGTCGGTTCTGACAAGGAAGTCATACTTGAGAATGCAAGAAGGATATTGGATGATGAAGACTTTGCAAGTAAGATGAAATCCGCTAAGAACCCATATGGTATGGGGAATGCGGCAGAGCTAATGATTAGGATTATAGAGGATGCAGATAAAAATGATGATTTAAAAATGGAAGCTCCTGATGAGGTCATGTCAAGTTTTACAAGAAAGATGAAAGTTATTGATAGTGATATTAGGGTGGATGAGTTTGAGAATAACAATAATTCATTGATTAAGATTGCTTTTGACGGTGAGGAAATCAAATTCCCATATGATGATTTGAATTTAAAGGGTTTAACAATTATTTATGAAGATTATGCTAATTAAGGTGGCAATATGCTTGATTTAAAAGATGTGAATGATGATTCAATATTGGTATTCGAATACTTTACAGCTTCTGGTGTGGAAGATTTGTCAATAGTTTCAGAAGCTGTAGAGCTTATAAGATCTCTTGTAAGTGATTTGAAGGATGAAGACATTTATGTTTTGCTTGCAAAACAGTTTGAAAACATATTCGATGACTTTGACTTTGATGTAAAAACTATGGTCATTGAAGAGCCTCTTGAAGATTGGCTCGAAAAGGAAGCCTATATATTCGACAGAGCAATGTTCATTGCAGCTGAAAATGACAATAACCTATACAATTTAACCAAACTGCTTGAATCCAAGGAAATAAAGGTTTATGGCAGTGACCATTTTGCAGTGAACCTTGCATCAGACAAATATGAAACATTTGATTATTTGGCAAACAGAATCCCTCAGCCAATGACCTATAACATTCTATTGAACAAGAAGACCTATTGGAAAAGGGCTATTCAAATCTTCTTTGATACAATCAATGGGGATTATGGGGATGGAAGCAATGATAATGCAGTTCCTATAATGCAAAAGCCTAAAGACATTCCTGTATTGGATAATTCTGATAAGGAAGTAGTTAAAGAGAACAAGCTCATTGCAAAGCCACGTTTTGGTGTGGATTGCTATAACATCAAGATAATAGCATCAAAAAAGGATATTGATGACTTGGAGGAAATTTATGGAGAGGGTTCAAGATTCATCGTTCAGCCTTACATTGAAGGGGACCTTTGCAGTGTCTGCTTAATCAGTGATGGCAAGGAAGCGCTTCCTATAAGCTTGAATAAGCAGATCGTTGAAATTGATGAAAATGGAGGGGAATATCTTGGAGGATATGTCCCATATGAACACCCACTTAAGGATAAAGTCTTTGACTATGCGAAAAAGGCATGTGAATATGTTCCTGGACTGAAAGGATTCATAGGAATTGATTTCATAATTGAAGATGATTACATCTATCTTTTGGAGATAAACTCCAGATTCACCACTTCCTATGTGGGGCTTCAAAAGATCATAAACATCAATATAGCTAAAACAATCATTGGCCTGATTGATAAGAAGATAAGTGTTGAGGATATTGGTGAAATAAATTATAGTTCAAAAGCAAGCTTCTATAAGAATGATGAAGGTATCTTAGAAATTAAAATAGAAAAATAATGATGTGTTAATTTTTTCATGGTGGATTTTGGAAATTAAAATAGAAAAATAATGATGTGTTATTTTTTTGCTATGGGATTTTAGAAATTAAAATAAGGGAATAATTAGAATTATTCGGTGATAATGTGAAAGTAGCAGGTTTTGATATCGGTGGTGCAAACACCGATTTGGCAATTGTGGAATATGAAAATGGCGAAATAAAGGATATTCAAACTGCATTTGAATACTTGCCTATGTGGTCTCAAAATGAAAGATTGGGAAATGTCTTATATGATTTGATAGAAAAGATCTGTCCAGTTGATGAAATAGATGCTGTAGGTATTTCAATGACTGCTGAACTAGTGGATGCATTCGAGACAAAGGCTCAAGGCGTATTGGACATTGCAACCACATGTGAAAAGCTCTTTGACTGTCCGGTTGCATATATTGGTACAGATAAGGTATTGTCACTTGCTGAACTTATTGCAAACCCTATTGAAGTTGCGGCAGCTAACTGGATTGCCACTTCACAGATTGTTGCTGAAATTGAAAAGGATTGCATTTTTGTAGATACTGGAAGCACAACAACAGATATCATTCCTATCAAGGATGGAAAGGAATGTGCAAAGGGCAGAACCGATTTTGAACGATCAGCTACCGGTGAACTTGTCTACACTGGAACCTTAAGAACCAATTTAACAAGCTTTGTAGATTCAATCCCATTTAATGGAGAGACCTATAGGGTTGCTTCTGAACTCTTTGCAATTACTGCAGATGTCTACAATGTCCTTGATTTGATTGAAGATGACGATTATGTTTGCGCTACATGTGATGGTGCAGGAAAGTCTAAGGAAGAGTCTGCAAGAAGGATCTCAAGGGTTGTATGTGCAGATTTGGATATATTGTCAATTGAGGACATTAAGGAAATGGCGGATTACATTCACAAGGAGCAGGTAAAGCAAATAGCTGCCGGTCTTAAGGAAGTCTCAGATAGGGAAGGTTTGGATAAGGTGATAGTGACTGGTCTTGGAAAAGACATTCTATGTGCTGAAGCCGCAAAACTTTTAGGCCTTGACGTCAAATCAATGGGTGACTTTTACAGTGATGATGAATGTACCGTAGCTCCGGCTATAGGCACTGCAATCATGATGAAAAATTATTTGAATTAAGATTTTTTTAAAAACTTTTTCAGATAGGTCAATTATTGCAAATTTCTTATTTGGGATATTATGGGAAAAAAGATTAGGATTATCATAATTAGCTTAATAATTATCATTGCAGCTATTTTGGGATTTTTTGCTTTCACTGAAGGCAGCAGTGAAATTATAGGTGAAAATGGTCTAGGCACTGTAACAAAGGTCAACTATACTCACTCAGATGGTGCTACTGTGAAAATTGCAGTTGTTTCTGGGATGCATTCAAGAGAAAAGATTCATAAATTTATTCTTCCATTAGTTTGCAGGGCTTTTGCATTTTCTCATGGGGATGCGGAAATCATCAATTATCAAGTTAAGGTAACCGATTCTCCAGAAGGCTTCAATAAAGGCAGGGCCAACGGAGAGTCTCTAGTTCATGATTATGTTGTCGGCGATGTAGATAAGTTGGATCCTGATTTGGTCATAATAGGTCATGACCATGACCCAGGTTATGGTGAAGGATATTATATTGCAACCCCAACAATGGATAATGCCTCTGTAGACTTGGCTGAGGAGGTCACTGGTGATATTGGATTCAATTATTATAAGAGAAATAAGACACGACCTTCAAAAAGCACATCAATCAAAAGGGTAGACACTCCTTTGGTCAATACAGGAACTCGCGTATTTGTTTATGAGATTCCTGAAACAGATTCAAAAACCCTTGCATTTTTGCAATCATATAGATTATTGGAGGCTTCTTATAGTCATTTGCTAAATCAATAATTGCAATTTGATTTTTTCTTCTTTAAGAACTTACCCATAAGATTATATACTTAAATTTATTAATAATTAAAAATATAGTTTTAAATGGAAATAATGAATTCGAATTAATTTAGGGATTAATTTATTTTGAGGCAATTAATGTAAATATTGTATTCGAATTGAAATAATTAAATTTATTTTGAGGCAAATAATGGAAATTGAAATTTTTAAATTACTGATAGCTATTTTAGGTGCAGTTTATTTCATGCTGCCTGCTTATGTCGCTAACCTCAGCGGTCTTGCATTTGGTGGCGGAACACCAGTTGATGGTGGAAAGGAATGCAAGGATGGGCGTAGGCTTATTGGTAATGGCGTAACATGGAAAGGCCTTATAAATGGTACAATTCTCGGAACCCTTGTTGGTGCAGTATTGGGAATTATTGGTGCCTTTTATGGAGATTTAAGTGTCTTGACTGGTGGAATAATAGATCTTCCAGTTTATGGCAGCATAATCGGTGGTTTAATCTTAGGATTCCTGATGGCTTTCGGTGCATTGTTAGGGGATTTGGTTGGAAGTTTCATCAAAAGAAGAATTGGCCTTCAAAGCGGTGAGCCAGCTCCGATAATGGACCAATTGGATTTCGTAGTAGGTGCACTCATTTTAAGCTTATTGGTCATTAAGATCAGTTGGGAATTTTTCATTATTGTGGCTGTTTTAACTCTTGTTTTGCATTTAGGCTCTAATATGATTGCTTATTTGATTGGAATTAAGGATGTTTGGTATTAGTCCTTTTTTCTTTTTTTATTTATCTTTTTATTTTCGTTTTGCCTTTTTAACTTATTTTTATCTTTATCTTTTTTTAATGATTTATTCTATTTTTAAATTATTCATCATCAAAAATATCAACCAATGGCTTTTGCTCATTTGTTTTTATAATTGGAGTTTCCTCTCTTTTCTTACCTTTATCATCTCGTTTTTTGAATCTCCAGCCATATTCCTTGAGCTCTTTTTCACGAACCCCATATTTGTTTGCCACCCATCTTAATCCATGCTCTTCAACTTCCGCTTTGACATCTTCAGGATCATTGAAGGATATGGGGTCTATGCTTTCATAATATTCAAGGACTTTTAAAATTCTGTTATTAGGTATGTTATTTGCTTTAATCCATTCACTTAATTTCATGCCATGCACCTAAATTCTTTTAAAATGTGTTTTCTTAATTATATATTATTTTAACTGATTTATAAAACTTTTATATGCTTTATGATTTTTCAATTATTTATCCTATCTTTTCATTGGTTTTTCATTCATTTTTGCATATTCATATTTGTTTTTTTATATTAAGTTTAAATATTAAAAGGAATATATTAAATATATTATATTAATGTAAGTTTTTTAAAGATTAGTTCAGTTTTACTATTTTTACTAATGGGCTCTTTATTAAACTTTTTTTAGGAATACTAAATTAAAGAATTATATTTACACAGATAATACATATTAAAAAAATCAATTGTGGTGAAAAGATGCATATTAAAAATACAACTAGTTTATGTCCTATCTGTCTCAAGCCTTTAGATGCTGAGGTTTATGAAGAGGACGGCAGAGTCTGGATTAAAAAGGAATGTCCGGAACATGGGGAATTTAATAATACTTATTGGAGTGATGCAGAGTTATACAATAGAATCGATCAAGTTGACTCAATCACTCAAGACTTGGAAAACCCTATGGTGGAAAAAGTTGCAAAATGCCCTTCAAATTGCGGTATATGTTCAGAACATGAATCTTACACAGTTTTAGGCTTAATTGATGTAACAAACAGATGCAATTTAAAATGCCCTATCTGTTTTGCAAATGCAGCAACTTCCAAAAAATTATTCGAGCCTACTCAAGATGAAATCCGTCTAATGCTTAGGAACTTAAGAAATGAAAAGCCTGTTCCTGCTCCAGCTATTCAATATGCTGGTGGTGAACCAACTGTAAGAAAAGACTTGCCTGATTTAATCAGAATGGCTAGGGAAGAAGGATTCAATCATACTCAAATAGCTACCAATGGTATAAGAATTGCTAAAAAAGAAGGTTACGCTCAAGAATTAAAAGATGCAGGATTAAACACTGTTTATTTGCAATTTGATGGTGTAACTGAAGAGCCTTATTTAATAGCAAGAAGCAAAAACCTATTGGATGTTAAATTGGAAGCCATTGAAAAATGTAGACAAGCAGGTTTAGGTGTTGTAATTGTACCTACAGTCGTAAAAGGTGTTAATGACCAGCAAGTCGGAGACATTATCAGATTTGCAATTGAAAATATTGATGTCGTTCATGGTGTTAATTTCCAACCTGTATCCTTCTCTGGAAGAACTCCATCTGACCAAGTTGAAGAGCAAAGAATCACTATTCCTGACTTCTTGAACTTAGTCGATGAACAGACTGAAGGTCAAATCTCCAAAGATGATTTCTATTCAGCTACCTCTGTTCAACCGGTATCTGAATTTATAGGGGCTTTAAGAAATGAAGAGCCTCCAGTAACCTTAAACTGTCACCAACACTGTGGTTCAGCTACTTACATATTTATTGATGATGGCAAAATCATACCTATTACAAGATTCATTGATATTGATAAGTTCTTAGCATTCCTTAACAAATACACAGAAAAATTGGAAACCGGTTCATTTGCAATCAAGTCAAGAATTCTTGCTAGCGCTAGTAAAAACTTCAATAAGATCTTTAAGGAAAAAGAAGCTCCTTCTGGTTTAAACATGAAAAAAATCATTTTAGATATCTTTAAAGACCAATCTTATGATGCTTTAGGAGAATTCCATGTAAATTCATTGCTCATTTCCTGTATGCATTTCATGGACCCATTCAACTTCGACACTGACAGGGTAAAAGACTGTGTTATTCACTATGCAGTGCCTGATGGAAGAGTCATCCCATTCTGTACCATGAACTCCATTTACAGACAAGGCATTGAAGATGAATTCTCAGTTTCATTAAATCAGAAAATGACTGAATTCAATGACAAGACTGGAGAAGAAGAGGAAGATGAAGATTAGATAATCTTCATTATTTTTCATACTCTTTTCTTTTTTTATTTTCAGGTTTTTTCATTATTTTTCATACTCTTTTCTTTTTTTATTTTCAGGTTTTTTCATTATTTTTCATACTCTTTTCTTTTTTTATTTTCAGGTTTTTTCATTATTTTTAATAATTTTCTATTTTCTCATTCTTCTTTTAATTATTATTCAATTTCCATATTTTTTTACATTATTTCTATTTTTCTTGCACTCTTTTCTAATTTTAACCTATTTTTATAAAAATTTTTCAATAAGTTTATATAATAAAATTAATATATTAATATTGAAATATTTAAGTTTGTTAAATATTGTAATTTAATTAAAATTAGAACATTTGATAATTGGATCTTTAAATGAGATGAATTGAAATTTTTTATCTTTTCCATTATTGAAATGTATGAAACGGTTGTGAAATTATGATTATTAGAGCACCTTCAAGATTACATATGTCTCTTATTGACATGAATGGGTCTTATAAGAGAATTGATGGTGGTATAGGTCTTGCACTTAGCGATCCACAATTTGTTTTGCAAAGTGAAGAAACCAATGAAAAAGGATTTACATTAGAATTTGCGGATGACATTAGAGAAGATTCCAGAGAGGAATGTATGGAAAAAATTCCAAACGCTGCAGAAAAAATTGCAGAACTCTGCAATATTGAGTCAGGGTTCCACTTTAAAGTTTTGGAAGCTTACCGCCCACACTCTGGATTAGGCTCAGGTACTCAAATTGCAGTTTGTACCGCTCATTTGATGACTGAAACTGCAGGACTTAAATTCACAAGCAGAGAATTAAGTACTATGGTTGGCAGAGGTGGAACCTCTGGTATCGGTACTTTTGCACATGATTTAGGAGGATTTATTGTTGATGGAGGCCACAGCTTAGAAGAAAAACCTGGATTCTTGCCATCTTCCGCATCCAAAGCAAAACCTGCTACATTGATTGCAAGATATGAGTTCCCTGAAGAATGGAACATTTTGCTTGCAATGCCTGAAGTGGAGGAAACCATGCATGACCAAGCGGAGGTCAATGTTTTCCAAACTTACTGTCCTCTTCCAAAAACCGAAGTGGAACAGGTTTCCCATTTAATCCTAATGAATTTGCTTCCTGCACTTGTTGAAAAGGACATTGTTAACTTTGGATGGTCAATCAAGGAACTTCAGAAAGTCGGTTTCAATAAGCTTGAACACAGCTTAGACCCACATTACTTGCCTGCTATGGAAGCAATGGATAATGCAGGGGCTTATGGTACAGGTATCAGTTCTTTCGGCCCTACATTATACACTGTCTTTGATGATAACAATAAGGACATTGTCAAGGCTGCAGAAGAGATAGTTGGGGAAAACCGTGTAAGGGTAACCAAAGCACAAAACCACGGTTATGTAATTGAAAAATAGTTATCATAAATATTAACTATTTTCCATTATTTTTTTAATTGCTTTTTTGAATTTTATTTAGAATTTTATATATGTAGTGAATACTATGGCTGAAATTAAAGGAAAGGTTTGGAATTTTGGAGATAACATTGACACTGATGTCATAATCCCTGGAAGATATTTAAGGACATTCAATCCAAAGGATTTGGCAGAACATGTTCTTGAAGGAGAAAGAGCGGATTTTACTAAAAATGTAAAGCAAGGTGACTTGATACTTGCTGGTGAAAACTTTGGCTGCGGTTCTTCAAGAGAACAGGCTCCAGTAGCTATTAAGGCCGCAGGGGTTGAAGCGATCATTGCAAAGTCATTTGCACGCATCTTCTATAGGAATGCAATCAATATAGGTTTGCCTGTTGTGGTTGCAGACATTGAAGCTGATGATGGCGATATCGTATCTCTTGATTTGGAAAAGGGAAGCATTGTCAATGAAACTAAAAACATTGAAGTTGAATTCCAAGCTTTTGAAGAATTCATGATAAATATATTGTCAGATGGTGGTCTAGTTAAACATTATTTAAAAGAAAAAGAATAAGTTTAATTAAATTGATTGGTTATTTATTTAAAGTAGTGTTGTTCTAGTAAACTATTTATTAAATTAATCAAACTTTTATTTTAAATGCCATCATTTTGAAATATGTTTTTTCTTTTATTTTTTTACTTAAGATTTTTTAGAAAAATTATATAATTTCATATTTTTTCTTTTATTTTTTACTTAAGATTTTTTAGAAAAATTATATAATTTCATATTTTGCAATGATTTTTTTTTTTTAATCGAAATGATTTTTTAAAAATAATTTTTTTAAAAATAATTAATATTAATACATAAGTTTATAATTAAGTTAATCTATAATATTATATTAATCAATTAAATTTATTAATTAAAATTTATGACATAGCTATTTTTGATTATTTTCTTAATTTTTCAAGTCATGAAAAATTAATCATGTTTTAATTTATTATTTTTATTGAGATTTCAAATTTAGATTGATTTTTAGCTATGTTTATGATTAGTTATCTAACAAAAGATGTGAGGTGAAAATATGGTTTGTCCAGTTTGCGGATGTGATGAAGCGGTCATTTTAAAGAATAAGCTTATCAAGGGCAAAAATAAGGAAATCAGAGAGTTCCTATTAAAATGTGATGAATGTGGGTCTGTTTATAATGAAAGAATTTCCCAGGATAATCCAAAACCATTTAGATTAATCATTAGTGAACATGAGGATACTCATAAGATATTCATTGACTTATTCCCTGATGAACAACTTGCTGTTGGGGATTTCTTAATGTCTGAGCTTGGAAAAGTGAAGATCACTTCCTTAGAGCTTGAAGGGGAAAAGAGAGTTAAGAAAGCTATTGCTCGTGATGTCAAAACCATTTGGGCATCATCTGAAGAGATTCCTGCACGTTTTGGAGTTTCAATTGATTTGCATGGAAAAGTTGCTTCATTCAAATGTGAAACAGAACGCGACTTCAAGATAGCCGTTGATGATATTCTAAAAATTGACAAGTATATTGCAAGAGTTCATGTGATCAAGACAGAAGAGAGAAAAACCACTAAAGGTTATGCAAAGGCAAGAGTCATTAAGAGGGTTTATGCAAAGCCTGTCAAGTTCAATAATTATGATTATGATTTAACCAAATTCATTGTTCAGGCTAAGCCTTTGAATAAACATAAAAGTTAGTTAAAACGACAATTTAAAATTTTCAATTGGGATTATATATTCAATCCCAATACAATCTATTTTTATTATTAGAGGATAATATGAAAGTATTTATAGAAACTTACGGATGCACATTCAATCAAGCGGATTCTGAAATTATGGCAGGTATTTTAAATGCTAATTCCATTGAGATCGCTGATAATAAAGAGGAAGCTGATGCAATCATCGTAAACACTTGTTATGTTAAATTGCCTACTGAAAGCAAGGTGATAAATAGAATCAAAAAGCTTCAGGAGGAATTTCCAGAGAAGGAAATCATTGTTGCAGGATGTATGGTTGAGGTGGATCCTAAAAAGCTTGATGCCATTGGGCCTAACTGCTCTTGGATTGGCCCTCACCAATTGCACAAGAGTGCTGATGTTGTCAAGTCAGCTATTGGTGGGGAAGTTTCCAGGGAGTTTGGCTTTTCAGATGAGCCTAAGGTTTGTGTTCCTAAAATACGTCAAGACCCATATGTTCATGTTATCCAAATATGTGAAGGTTGTTTAGGTTCCTGCAGTTACTGCTGCACTCGTTTTGCAAGAGGGCATCTAAACAGTTATCCTATTGCTAATATTGTAAAGGAAGCTAAACAAGCTATTGAAGAGGGTTGTGTAGAAATTGAGCTTACCGCTCAAGACACTTCTGCATTTGGAAAGGACACTGGTGAAAAGCTATCTGACTTGATTAAGGAAGTGGCTAATTTAGATGGTGATTTTAAAGTGCGTGTTGGAATGATGCACCCTAAGAACATAGGAAATGACCTTGAGAATTTGATTGATGCATTTAAGTTGGAAAAGGTATACAAGTTCATTCATTTACCTATTCAATCAGGCAGTGATGCAGTCTTGAAGCATATGAGAAGGAATCATACTGTTGAGGATTACAAAAAAATTGTTTATAGGTTCAAGGAAGAAATTCCAAACCTTACATTAGCTACTGATATCATTATAGGCTACCCAACCGAGACTGAAGAGGATTTCCTGATGACTGCAGACTTGATTGAAGAGATCAAGTTCAACCTGATTCATTTATCCAAGTATCAGCATAGGGAAGGTGCAAGTTCATCAGATCTTCCTAATATTCCATTTGAGGATATGAAAAGGAGATCTAAAATCTTATCTGATATTAAATTTGGAATCATTGAAGATGAAAACAAGTGCCTTAAGGGTAAAGAATTAAATGCATTGGTTGTTGGAGAAGGTTCTAAAGGCGGTTTCATTGCAAAAACCGATTCATATATTCCAGTGATTGTTCAGGATGTCGAATTAGGTGAATTCATAAAAGTTCATATTGATGAGACAACTGGAACTTATTTGATTGGCCATAAGATTTAATGGTTTTTTGCTTTTTGTTTAAATTTTGTCTAATTATCTTTTATTTTTCATTAGCTTGTTGATTTTTTAAAATTATTTTTAAAAAATTTTTTCTTTTATTTTCTTTTTATTTTCATTTTATGAAATGAATATTTCCTTAATTATTTTTTTAAGGAATTTTTTCTAATTTTCATTGCTTTTACACGAAGATTTTCATTATTTTCTTATTTGGAAAATTCTTAGAAAATTTAGATAAAAAACTCTTTTATAATTAGTTATTTTTTGAAATAACTTTTAATTTATCTTGTATTTTTATTTTAAAGACTAATTTATTTTTTATTTGCCTTTTAAAGAAAAATTTCTTTCTTTGCTTTTTTTAAAGACTATTTGTTATTTATTTTATAAAATAAAGATATTTGGCTATTTATTTAATGAATTAAGAGTTTTTAAAAGGTTTAATTTTTAAGAGTTCTAATGCTTTAAAATATCCATTTTTCATATATTTTTTATTAAATTTTTTTAATTAGTTTTAATATTTCTCATTATTAGAAAATCTATATTTTTATAACTATTTTTTGGATAATAAGTGATTTTATGGCCTTTAAAAAACAAAACATTTATATACTAGGTAAAACACACTTTCAATTGGAGGTGAAATTATGAGTGAATTACCAATCGCACCAGTCGGTCGTATCTTAAAAAATGCTGGCGCACAAAGAATTAGTGATGATGCAAAAGTTGCATTAGCTGAAGCTCTTGAAGAAAAAGGTGACGAATTAGCTAAAAAAGCAGTTAATTTCGCACGCCACGCTGGTAGAAAAACCGTAAAAGCTGAAGATATCAAATTAGCAATCAAATAAGTTTGTATCTCTAGTTTTTAACTGTTAACTATTGGCCAAGATCTTTATTGGCCAATTATTTTTTTTAAATTTTTATCTATTTTTATACTATTTTTATACTATTTTTATACTATTTTTATACTATTTTTATCTGTTCTTATACTATTTTCTTACTTCTATTCTATTTTTGATAATTTCTGATTTTTAGAATTTATTTTTCCATTAAGTTTATAAGTAATTATTTACATATTTTAATATGTCTATCATTTTAGAAGATGGGCTTTAGACATCGGTATTCTAGATTTTCGTTAATAAAAAGAGTGATTTTTAAAATGGAATTTGTTGATTTAAATTTCCAAAATTCTTGATTTAGAAACATTTATATATAATTATAAACATATTTTAATGAGTAAGAAGGACCGGTGGTCTAGGGGTATGATACCGCCTTGACATGGCGGTGATCACGAGTTCGAATCTCGTTCGGTCCATTTGCCGTAGTAGTTCAGTTGGGAGAACGCCAGACTGAAGATCTGGATGTCGCTGGTTCAAGTCCGGCCTACGGCACTTTTTTTATCTAATACTATTTAGTTTTATTCTTTACGAACTATTTTTTTTTAATTTAAAACTATTGGGTTTTAAAATATTTTTAAAAAGAAGTTAATGGATAAATAAAAATCAATGAAATGTAAATATAAAAAAAGAAAGTTTAAATAAATTATGAAAATTTATTTAAATGAGTCTTGGACCTGTTTTTTGATTAGGATTCACTTTTTGATTATCAAGTACATGATTAAGCTGATCCATAATGATGTGTCCTGAGGATGTTCCAATCTTGCCTACCCCTGCAGCAAGAACATTATTGGCCAGTTTATAGTTGTCTATTCCGCCAGCTGCCTTCATTTCAAGATGTGGAGCATTCTTTTTCATGATTCTCAAACTTTCCATCAATGAATAGAAATGCTGTTTTCCATTGAATCCACTTGAGGTTTTAACATAATCTGCTCCTCCCTCTTCACACATTCTTGAAGCTCCAGCCATTTCGTCCTCATTAAGAAGAGGGTTTTCAATAATAACTTTAAGTATGTGGTCTCCAATTGCATCTTTCACTGCTCTAATGTCGTTTTTCACATATTCAAAGTCACGATTTTTGATTGCAGGTATATTTGCCATCATGTCAATCTCATCAGCACCGTCTGCAATTGCAGCTTTTGCTTCAGCAACTTTTCCTTCAGTGTTTCCCGCACCTAATGGGAAGTCAATAACGGTAACCACTTTCATGTCAGTGTCTTTCAATTCTTCTTTTGCCAATTTAACAAAATGAGGTAAAACTACAACTGCATAAAAAGGATATTCCTTTGCTTTTGCGAAGAATGCTTTCATTTCCTCAACGGTTGCAGTATTATCCAAATGAGTAAATTCAATAGCTTTTGCAAGTTTTTCAGCTTTGTTGATCATTTAAGTCATCTCCCTATTTTTAAAACAATTCTAATCTCCGATAAGATTACTTCAATAATAATTCAATTATTTTTCAATAATTGATTAAATTTCAATCTCTTCAATAATAATTCAATTATTTTTCAATAATTGATCAAATTTCAATCTCCAATAAATATAATCTTATGAACTCTAATTCAAAGCTTCACTGTTTTCAATATTGAATTAGTGTTCATGCATTAAATAAATATTAGTTTTATATGTATATAATAGTTAGTTTAACTTCAAACTATATAATACTTTTGTCTTGTCCGATTGTTTCAAGTTTTGATATATTTCAATAAAACAAATATTGAAACTTAAATTCAAACTAATTTTTTAGCTTTCAATAAAACAAATATTGAAACTTAAATTCAAACTAATTTTTTAGCCATATAAGGGCCTTTGCGCTCATAACCGAATTTGCGGTAATAATTTCTGGCTCCAATGCCGCTTATTATCAAAAGCTCTTCCTTGTTCTGGTCAATGCTTATCTCTTCAGCACGCTTTAACAATTTTTCACCAAAACCGGTGTGCTGTCCGATATTACTGCCTTTCTGCCCAATCTTTATCATGTTTCCATAAACATGCAATTCACGCACAATGGCTGTTTTATCACAAATCTCTTCCCTATGGGCTTTTTCGGAAGGCATTCTTAATCTCAGGAATCCTGCAAGGCTTTCTTCATTCTTATCTTCAATGGATAGGAAGTGTTCCCTTCCTTCTGTAGCAATGTAATCCTCTTCAAATAATTTATAATCATCAATTGAATACTCTTCCTCGGTCT
Organism: Methanobrevibacter olleyae; assembly: GCA_015063035.1. Lineage (GTDB taxonomy): Archaea > Methanobacteriota > Methanobacteria > Methanobacteriales > Methanobacteriaceae > Methanobrevibacter > Methanobrevibacter olleyae_A. Next base: position 2,503 of record SUTG01000023.1, on the reverse strand, counting down.
TCTTATGGCCTATTTCCCTGCATCTTATGCATTGGCAATTGACATTCTCTTCTTCAAGACGATTGTAGACCAGTTCTCCAAGGTTTGATTTTTTCACTCCATCCTCAATTAATGTGGATGGGATATCCCTTTGGATTCTCATGGTCCTTACCCATTTGGGCAAGATCTTTTTGATTTGAACTATCAGTTCAACAGCCTCTTCATCACTGTATGGTCTGTATCTGCCTTCTTTCCATAATTTGTGCAGCTCACTGCCATCAGTCACAAGGCAAGGATAAATCTTAAGCATATCCGGCTTGAAGTTCTCATTTGTAAAGATGGTCTTAAACATTTCCAAATCTTTCTCTGGGCATTGCTCTATTTGAGGTTCATCTCTTGCAAGAGGGAAAAGCCCTGGCATCATGTGCATAGCCACTTTCACTCCAGAATCCCTCAGAATCCTATTTGCTTCAATGACATCCTCAACCGTATGTCCCCTTTTGATTTTTTCATAAATATGGTTATGGATGGTTTGAACCCCTAATTCAACCCTTGTAACCCCCATATTCAACATCCTGTCAACATGAGGCTCCTTACAGTAGTCTGGTCTGGTTTCAAATGTCATTCCTATGCATCTTACTTTAGAGCTTTCGTTTATCCTTTGGATGTCATCAATAAGGACATAATCATTTGGAGGATAAGTCTTAAGGGCATTGTTGCTATAAGGAGGATACTTTAAAAGGTCTTCCTTATTGAATGATTCAATATCGCCGATTTCAGTTATGTTTTCAAGAATCACTCCAAAGTCGCTCATCGCCTTTAGACATTGTGAAACGAACCATTCCTGATAGCATATGTCTTTTGAAGGGAAGGTTCCTCCCATTATGATGAGTTCAACCTTATCTATAGGATGGCCTACCTTATGCAATTGCTTAAGGCGATTGTAGCATTGGACATATGGATGGAACTTGAACATTCTTCCTCTAAGTGCTGCAGGTTCCTCCCCGGTATAGCTTGGAGGTGCAATGTCACTTTCAGGGCAATAGTAGCATCTTCCATGAGGGCATTGGTGCGGATGGCACATGACTGCAACGATTGCCACTCCTGAGATGGTTCTTGTAGGTTTCTTTCTCAATAGATTGGAAACGATTTTCTTCTCTTCAAGGCTTGCATGTTCCAGGATTACAGAATTGCTCATAAATTTTTTCAAATTTCTATCTCTACAGAGCTGTCTTTTTTCAACTTCAAGCTCACTGCGAGTAGTTATCTTTCCATTTATGATATCTTCTATTATAATTCGACATGCTTCGTCCATTAGGTTCACCATCGATAATTATTTATAAATATGTAAAAATTTTCTTTGTTTTTTCATTTTTTATTATTAATAATTATATTTGTTTTTAAAATATTAATTTATTATCATATTTATATAAATTTTATTGTTTTTAAAAATATTTAGATAAGTTTATATAATTTTCAAATCATATTCTTAAATAATGGTGATTATGTTAAAAATAACTTTTTGGTTATGCACCCATTTCCAATTTTCAAACTATATTTTGGTTAGTTTTAACATAATTTCATAAAATTAATAATTGAGGTAATAGAATGAAAATCAAACAATTATTAGGTATGATGGCTTTAGATGCTAATGCAAATGAAGTAGGTAAAATTGATGATGCTGAATTTGATTCTCAAGAAGGTAAAATCAATGCTATAACCATTGTCCTTAAGAAAAACTTTATCTCTTCCAACAAAATAGAAATTGACTTTGAAGATGTAAAAAGCATTGGAGATTATGTTTTATTAGATAAGGAAATCAACAAAGAAGCTGCAATTGAAGAAGCTGAAAAAGCAAAAGACGCTAAAGAAGAAGTTGAAGAAGTTGAAGCGGAAATTGTTGACGATGAAGCAGAAGCAGAAGAAGAGGCTGAAGAAGCAGCTGAAGTGGAAATAAGTTAAATTTAAATTTCATTTATTTTCTTCTTTGAAGACTTTATTAAAACCTATGGGTGATAATATGAGTTTTTGTGATATTCGAGGAGAAACAATAGACGTAGGCACTTTTATAAGATATACCGGTACTGGTACCATAAGCAAAGTTGTCGATTTGAAAGAAGAAGACAATGAGCAATGGGTAAAATTAGATGAACCTGCCTTATGGTATGCAGCGGATTCTTTAGAAGTGGTTAATGAAAAAGACATCATTGATTCAGATAACCTTGATAAGGACACTCTTGAACAAGTCAAGGACATTAAGGAAGGTTATGAAGAACTCAATGCCAACTTAAATGACATTCAAGGTTGTGAAGGTGGAGGATAATTCTCTTCTATCTTCCTTTTTTCTTTTTTTTTAAAATTTTTTATATTATTAAAATCAAAATCTATCTATTTTTCATATTTTTTCAAATATTTTTTTAATTTCCTTCTTTTTAAAAATAGTAAAGAGATTATTAATTATTAGAATATTTTTTTAAGATTTTTCTTTTTAAAAATAGTAAAGAGATTATTAATTATTAGAATA
>SUTG01000093.1:19568-29829 GCA_015063035.1 Methanobrevibacter olleyae | reverse complement strand
GCATTAACTGTGTATTCACCAGCAACACCTGCCGTGTAGGTTAGGTTGTATGAACCGTCAATATTAATATTTACAGTAGTGTTTGTTCCATTAATGGTTACATTAACTTGACCTGAAGTGATGAATTTATCACCAACACTTACCGTACCTCGTATGTAAACATTCTCACCAACTATCAGTACTTCAGGATTTAATCCGATACTGATACCAGCTTCCTGTTTAACAACGTCAATATTAGTAATGTTAATTTCCGGATTATCATCTGATAAACTACTATTTGTAGCATTGCTACCATAGTAAATGTCATTTTCTTGATAAGTTACGTTTACTTTAATGTTACCTACAGTAGTTACATTAAGAGTAATATCCACTCCACCGTTTACAAGTTCACCTTCACCAACAATTTGACCGGTCTGGTTACATACAACTACATGTCCACGTTCAACCGGATAATCGGTTAAGTTTGTAACTTTTACATGAATAACAACATTACCAATAGTAGAATTTACTATGGTTACATTGGTTTTTGTTGCTATTTTTGTAACATTGAAGGTTGTATTTGCACTTGTAGAATTATAATTGTCTCCACCATCAAATGTGGCGTTAACAATTATATCATCAGCAATTCTGGTAGTTGTGTAGTTAAATGAATAACCTCCAGTAGCATTAGTTTTGGCAGCAAATCCTATTCCATCAACATAAATCACTAGATCAGCATTACTTATGTTATTGCCCATCTCATCAACAAGTTGTCCACTAATGGTTACATTTTCACCAATAGTAGTGTTCTTAGGAGTTACATCAACTGTTATTGATGAATTACGAGGTGTTACTGTAATATTCTTAAGAACCTTATTATCATCGGTGTTATTTGCAACACTAGGTAAGTATGTTTCATTACCTGTGTATTCAACAGTTACACTAATGTTTCCTACATTTGTCATATTGTCAAGCAAGTAAACAACGGTATAATCATCACCGGATAATTCAACTTCTATTGGAGTGTTACCGGCAATAGTGATATTAACCTTACCCTCTTTGATAATGTTACCGTTTTCGTCTTCAACTGTAATTTTAAGTGTTACGTTTCCAACAGTATGGTTAGTTACTGTAACGTTGGTAATTGTAGGTATTTTTTCTACAGTAAATGTTGTAACATTTGAAGATGTTGATACTATGTATCTGGAATCATCTTCTGTTTTTATTCCTGTAAAGTTTACTTCTACATTTACATCCTTAACTGTTGAAGTTGTGTAGTTTAATGTGTAGTAACCAGTCGTTTCATTAATATCATATTCCCCTTGGAATACTCCATCAATGCTCACATTTACTTTACCTGATTTAATGAGATTTCCTAAATCATCAAATACCTGACCAGATATTGTTACATTTTCTCCCGTCTGTACATGATTAGGAACAACATTAATGGTTAAGTTAGAACCTATTGGGCTTGCAGTAAATTCGGTGATTTTTTCACCGGTAGTGTTATTTACACCAAAACTGCTGTTGTGTTTATAGTCTCCAATATATTCTACTGTGAAATCAACTGTTTCTGTAGTGTTAATATTTACTGGATCAACATCTAATACGATAGGAGTAGTGCTACCAGTTATATCAAATAGTTTTGATTCTCCATTAACTGTAACATTAAGTTTACCTTCAGTTATTGGATTAATATATCCACTACTTGTAGCTGTTGGTGTAGCATTTTCTCTTACACTAACATCTATTGTTACTTTACCAACAGTAGAGTTAACAACACTTACATTGGTAATTGTAGGTATTTTAGATACTACGAAGGACTTTGTAGTGCTGTTTGCTATAATCTTATCTCCTAAAAGATAAGTCGCATTAGCATATAAAGTACCTTCTATATTATACCTATTTGTTGTGAAATACAGACCGTTTTCACTATCTACATCAACAAGATAAGAGGTTATATAACCTGATTCATTACTTATTGTAACGTTTACTTTTCCTGTTGTAACTTTACGTCCAGATATGTCTGTGACACTACCAAATATAGTTTCAAATTCATCTACATAAATTTCAGGTCTGTTTAAGGTAATTGAAATTACTAAAGGTAAGACTTTGAAAGTTTCAGTAAATGTTTTGTTATTGTAATTGGTATCGTTGCAATATTCTACTATAACATTGTAAGTACCAATTTCTAAATCTGGTATGGTTACTGTAACCACAGTGTCATTATTGATATCTACTGAATAATTAGTGTAAGTAGAACCCTCTTCGGTAATATTTACTACTGTGATATTTATTTTACCGGTAGCATTATAACTGGTTAAATTAATGGTAATAATTTCATTACTGAGATAACCAATTTCTTCAGTTGTAATAATAATATTTGGTTCTGCTTTTGTAACATTGAATAGTTTATACGTGCAATTTGCACGATAATAATCATTTTCGACAGGAGTATAATTTACGCTTAAATTATATTCTCCAACTATTAATATTCCGTCTTCAACAACATTGGTCAAATCTCCAGTATCAATATAAATTACACCATCTTCTATAGTGTAATATTCCTCTGTTAATTCAGTACCATTAAATTTAATTTTTAGTGTACCTTCATAATCTTTTGGAACACTGATTGAAATTATTTGGGTTTCACCATAAGTCATATTGTTTAATTGAATGTCTATTGGGAAATCATCATAAAGAACTTCAAACTTGGTGCTGTTGGATACTGGGTAATTATGGTTTTTATCACCATTATATGTAGCAGTAGCTGTATAATTACCTCTTGGTAATTTATCTAAGTCAATGCTGGCTCTTGAATCATCTAAAGTTAAGACATATTCTTTTCCTTCAGTGGTATTGATGAATAGATTTACAGTACCGTTTGCAATTTCCGGTTCAACATGAACATCAACTGCAAATATTCCATCAGTTGTGATATTGTAAGCTGTTACATTTATAACCGGTTGTGCTTTAAATACTTTGAAAGTAGTTGAATTATTTGTTGAATTATAATTAGTACTTTCTGGTGAGAATGCAACGATTTCATAATTATTGTCCACACCAGTAGCATTTAAAACTGGTAATTCATATGTATTGTTTACAATTACTCCATGTTCATCTCTTGTGATATTTATTTCAATATCTGTTAATGAATATGGGGTTCCATCTGATTCGGTACCTGTAATGTTAAATATTACTTTACCTGTAATAGGTTCATCATTAATTCCTATTAAATCAAATATGATGGTTTTAGTTTCATTATAAGTATAATCACTTATACCAATGTTTAATGAAGGTTTTGCATTAGATACTACAAAAGTAGTTGTAGCATTGCCTGATAAGTAATGTTCATCACCAATATATCTTACATATACATCATAAGTTGAAACATTTAATAAATCCAATGGAGCATCATCAATAATTACAAATCCATCTTCAAGAGTTGCTTCGTAAGTTCGATTGGTGAATCCGTCCAGTGTGCTGTTAAGATATACTAAAACAGTTCCTGTTGGTATATCACTAGCATTTCCGGTTACATTAATTTTTATGCTTTCGGAGTTACCATAAGAAATGTTTGTAACATTTACAGTGATGTTTACTAGATTTTTATTAAATGTGTATACCAATTCAGTATAGTAATTATCTTCAAGATGATAAATTTTATAGGAATCATCAGCATTGTTATCGAATTCGAATTTGAAATTACCGTATTCATCAGTGTAATTTTGTAATGTTTGTACTGAACCGTCTCTACCATATATATCCAAGTATATGAGTTGAGCTGATTCGTTTAATAAGTTATGAATAGTTGCACTTGTATCATCGGTATTTACTATAGCGACTATTCCAAAATTATCTATTCCTAAATATAAAACATCTTCAAATTTGACATTATCAGTTACAACGTATATACCGTTAAGATAATTATCCCATCCTGTAAATACTCCTGAAATGCTTCTTTTATCTCCTATAACATTATCAGATATGTCCAAGAATTCTTTAGCATTAGCTTGGTTTTCAATGAGTTTAACTTTTTTAAGAGTTAATTTACCACTATTGACATATATTCCTGAACCTTTTGTAGCATTGTTATTGGTAACATTACAATTATTTAGAGTTGTATCTTTAGTAATGTATAATGCTCCACCGTTTTCTGCAGTATTATTCGTGAAACTACTATCATTAATGGTTACAGCGGTATTTACATAAATTGCTCCACCGTTTTCTGCAGATCCATTATTGAAAGTATTGTTAAGAATTACAGCATTAGATCCATTTATATAAATAAATCCACCATTTGTAATATTTGTATTATTTTCAAATATTGAATTTCTTATGATAATTCCACCATTAACTGAATAACATATGGAACCACCATTGGAAGCAGTGTTATTTATAAAAGTACAACCATCATATGTCTCATTAGCTGAAGCAAAAGATAATGCTCCACCATTTCTGGTAACATTATTGTTTATAAAAGTACAATTGATGTGTGTATTGTTTGATGATGGATCGTTATTAGTGTTACGATAATATATTGCTGCACCTTCATAAAGTGCTGAACAATTAATAAATGAAACATTTATTAATAAATTATTTTTAGCCTTTTCAAAATACATCGCTCCACCCTTTCCGGAAAATGTTGGACTATCTCCAGAAAGTGAATAACAATTTATGAATTTGGTATCCAATATTTGACCATTTTCCTCTTTCCAAGCGACTGCTCCGGCAGAACGGAAAACTGAATAACAGTTTATAAAAGTACATTTTGATATTATAGAATCTTTTGACTCAGAAGATGCATAGAACATTGCTCCTCCATCCTTTTCAGAATAGCAGGTATCAAATGTACAATTATATACTAAGTTATTCTTGTTAGAATTAAAATTAATTGCTCCACCGTGATTAGCCGGACTAGTAGCCCCTGAAGCAGATGTTTTACCACAACTACAATTAAAGAAATATGAATCCTTCAATGTAATATTATTACTATTAACCCAGAAAATAGCACCACCAGCATTTTGATCGTTATTACTAGTAGAATATGCAACATTATTAATAAAATTACAACCAGTTATATTACCATAATTTGAACGATCTAAATACATGGCTCCACCACACCTAGCCTTATTGTAAGTTAAATTACAGTAGTCAATACTAAGATATGTACCCTGAGAATATATTGCTCCAGCATAATTCTTTGCAGTATTGTTTTCCAAGTTTGTATATCCAATAGTGGTATTAGTACCGGATACATATATTGCTCCACCATTAGTTCCAAGAGCTTTATTATTAGTTAAATTATTATAATTTAATGTTGCATTATTTCCACTAATATAAACTGCTCCACCAATATTTGCTGAGTTGTTTTCCATATTATTATATTCTAAAGTTGCGTTATGTCCAGAAATATAAACTGCTCCACTATAATTAGCATTTTTATTATTAGTAAAGTTTGAATATGTTACATTACAGTTGTGACCTGATATGTATACTGCTGATCCCCAACATTTAGAACCTATTGGATCATAATTACCCTCAAATACTGAATCATTCACTAACAACCTATTACCACTAAGTCTAAGTGCTCCTCCAGCATATGGTGCTGAGTTATTATAGAATTTACTTGATGTTATATTACCATCATTACCATTCCACATTACAGCTCCACCGTTTGCATTTGCACTATTGTTTGTGAATGTTGAATTATCAATTAATCCTTCATGACATCCAGTATCAAAGAATACAGCTCCTCCATTTCCAATCCAATTAGTTGCAGATATATTGTAACCAATTGCTTTATTATCGGTGAAAATAGAGTTTAATATTTTTGTATTATTGGCATGATCACTAATAAATACTGCTCCACCATTATTTCCTGCATTGTTTTTAGTGAACGTGTTATAATCAAATGTTACATTTTCATTTTTCCGAATATATACTGCTCCACCATTGTAAGCAGAGTTATTTATGAAAATATTATTTTCTAACATCTCATTAGAACCACTAATAGCTATTGTTCCATTATTTGAGTTATAATTATTAGTGAAATTTGAGTATGTTATATTAGTATAATTACCTGTGAGATATATAGCGGATCCCCAGGAATAATTACCTTTTGAATCATAATTTCCATCAAATAATGTATTATTCACAACTACATGTGATCCATCTAATCTTAATGCACCTGCAGCATATGGTGCTGAGTTATTATAGAATTTAGAGTTGGTTATGTTACCATATTCTCCTTTCCACATTATAGCTCCACCATTTGCATTTACAGTATTGTTAATAAATATTGAATTATCTATGAATGCATTTGTAGATGTTTTATTGAAGCAAATTGCTCCACCATCACCATACCATCTGGAATTATCAGAATTATTATAACCTATAACCCGGTTATTGGTGAAGTTAGAGTTTAATATTTTTACATTATCTGATTCTTCAAAAATGTTTATAGCCCCACCGTTTACAAGAGCAATATTTTCTGTGAAATTACAATTGTCAATTGTTAAACTGTCCAAATATTCTGCATCAGATTGTTTTGTAGCAAATACTGCACCACCATTATTTGCACCATTATTTGTAAATGTACAATCTTGAATCGTAAGATGACTATCAGTATAAATTGCTCCACCATTACCATTATCTCTAAGTGTAGAATTTGCATTAATAAGTTTAATGTTAATAAGTTCTACATTGATATCAGTACCTGATATCTTGAATATCCTTGCTGAGTTTTTAGCATCAATAGTAAATCCGTAACCATATATGGTTAGATCTTTATTGATAACTATTCCGTCAACAAGTTCATCATCATCTGTTCCTGAAATAAATTGATAATTTTGACTCAATTCAATTACTGAATTTTCATTTATTAATCTCTGTAACTCAGTGAATGATCCTTCACCTTCAGATTTTACTTTTTGTTGAATATTTTTGTTTAAGTTAGTATTTTTTGATGTAATATTGATTTCGTTTGTTTTAATAGCATTTTCTGTTTGTCTATTTGTAATTTCTGAAATTTCTGAATAATTTGTTTTATCACTTGTATTATAATTTTTTACCTCTGCATCTGTACTAGATTGACTAGTACTAGATTGTACCACCTTATCCACATCATAATTGTCGGGTGTGGATAATTTTATATCGTCCATTATTTCTTGCATATTATTAACATCGTTAACTTCCGCTGCCGACGCCATACTTACCCCTAAGAGTAGTATTGTAAATATAACAAGAAATAGTAGACAATGCTTATTGTTTAACGACATAAAATATCTCCTTTTTACATTAAGCATTGTTTACTTAGTGGTACACCTAAATAAACATTTTAAAAAAACCTTTATATAGTATTTTTTTCTTGTTTAATATATTATACAAAAGTATCCATTAATAAAATAATAACTTTATTAATGTGAAATTATATTTCTAATTAAACTTATAAAAATATTACTAAAATCAACAAAAAAGTATACTTGTTAAAGAAAAAATAAAATAATAAATCATTATACATTAAATTACTATATTTTTGATATTTTTTTTAAAAACAATCAGGAAAATTAAAGAGATATCACATAATTATTTTGGAATATTGTTAAAAAAAATGAAAAACTTAATAAAAATAGTTATTTTGGATAAAAATTAATTTTAATGAAGATTATTACAAAAATATATATATTGAATGTTTTATCAATTAATTTGAATAATTAAATCTTCATATTCAGTATATTTATTTATAAAATCTTTAACTTCTTGATCTAAAAAATCAAACCATGCCTGGTGTGAGATACTTCTTGAAAAATGTTTTATATGCATGATTTGTCTTTCCTGTTCTTTTTCTTCAATTAATGATAAGATTTCATCGGAAACTTCAATTTCTTTTAGATCATCTTTTACTTTACCATTGTAGGCAACTTCTACATCTTTAAAGACTAAGGGAATAATATCCCCATTTTTCCTAGTTTTATTTATCATTTCAAAATATTTTTCTGCTATTTTTGTATAATTGAGTTTGATTTTTGTAAATTCGTTTTGTGTATTTGTCATCTCTTCTAATTTTTCTGTATCCCAGTTCATCATTTTATCACGCCATATATCATATATGTTTTTAATATTTTAATTATTTGATATATGTGAAAAAACTATAAAAAAATATAACATCACATAGGTATTCTATTATTTTTTTCACGTTTTAATTATTATATCAATAAACCAATTATTAAAATTTTAATATAAAAAAAGTAAAAAAAAAGAATGAATTATAATCATTCATTTATCGGTTGAAAGTTTCTCTTAAGTCTTTGTAGGTAAATATTTGCCCATACGAAACTAATTATACCACCTAAAAATCCTCCCAACACTACACCATAATAAATTCCTTGTTCTCCCATACCCATTACTACTCCAAACAGATATGAAAATACTACTTCAAGTAGTAATGCTCGAATGAATGTTAATATTAATGAGGTAAATCCTTTTCCAACTCCTTGGAACAACATTGCAGATACCATTCCTAAACAAACGGCATAAATGAAAATTATCATTATTTGTATTAAAACTGCAATACGTGGTGCTAAACTTGCACTTGAAGAGTATGCGAATACCATACTGATTTGTGGTGCAAATACATAGAATATTATTGCCATTGCTGTACTAACCATCAGTCCCAATTTTAATGTGTATCTAAATGCATCCTGTAATTTTTGATAATTTCTAGCTCCAAAAGATGCTCCCGCTACTGTCAATAATGCTGTTCCGAATCCCATCAAAGGAATCATTGATAGTTGTATAAGCCTCATTCCTGCAGTATAAGTTGCAACTGCTATAGTTCCCGCAACTAAAACTAACAGATAATTTTCAATTATTCCTAATGCACTGAAAATTATATTTTCAGCTGTGGATGGTATTGCTACATTTAATATTCCCCATGTAATTGAATTTTCGTAATGGAAGTTTTTGAATTCCAAGTTCAGGAAAGTATCTTTTTTGATGTGCATCCAATAAATTAGAACCAAACAGCTTAAAAATCCTGAAAATACTGTTGCCCAAGCTGCCCCTTCTATTCCCAAGTTTAAAATATAAATGAATATCGGATCAAGTACTATATTAAAGATAGCCGTAATAGCCATAACATACATAGCTCGTTTAACATCACCCTCCGAACGAAGAATTGCAGTTCCTACATTACTATATATAAAAATTATCATAAAAGTAAAAACAATTCCTCCATAACCTAAAGCTAAACTTTTTGAAGAACCGGCTCCCATTATTTCAAGTAATGATGGTAATAAAAAGTACATTGCTAATGAACCAAGTACACTAATTAAAATTGTTAACATTAAACTATGTAATGCAGTGTTATTTGCTTCAGGTATATTTTTTGCACCTATAAATCGGGCTATCATACTATTTGCTCCGGCACCTATACCATTTCCCAGACCAACTAATATCATAAATAATGGTGTGATAAAACCTATAGCCGCCAATGCATCTGAACCTAATCCTGCAACCCATATACTATCTGCTAAATTATATGCCATGATAAGAAACATACTTACCATCATGGGCCAGGCTAATTTTTTGATTGCTGTTTTATGATCACCAGTTAATAATTCAATGTTACTGTTTTTTCCTTTTGTCTTATCCATTTAATCCCCCATAATCTCATCGTTATATTCTTTAGAATTGTTTAGTATTTCCAAAAATAAATCTATCAATTCTTCTCGTGTAATAGAAACATTTTTCATAATTTCTTCTTCACGTTTTATTCCTTCTTTCCTAAGTTTAATTGTAAAATCTCTTCCTTTATCTGTTAAACTTATTTTATTTTGTCTTCTGTTTTCATTATCTTCTTGTCTTATAACATAGTCTAAATCTTCCAATTTTCTTATGTTTCTTGTGACTAATCCATTATCCATTTTTAAGTCTGTGACTATCTCTTTTTGATAAATGTAATCATGATTTAATAGTTTTAATAGGATTGGTATTTGTTGAATGTTTATTTCTGTATCTTTTAAATAGTATTTATAATAAGAATTTTGAGATTTAAGAAATATTGTAAATAAGAATGATAATGAGATATTCTCTTTATCAATTGGACATTTCATATTGTCGAGTCCTATAAAAATTGTATGTTATATTATATATTTTTGACTATATATAATTATTGATAATGTCAAAGATTGTAAAAAATAATTATTGAAAAACTGTTACATTTTATCGCCGAAATCTGTTTAAATTTATACAAAATAAAGTAAATTTAATTGTTTAATTC
>SUTG01000093.1:0-19468 GCA_015063035.1 Methanobrevibacter olleyae | reverse complement strand
GAAGACTTAGAAGATATTGACGATGAACTTGCAGAAGATTTAGAAATTGCAGATGATGAATAAAAATATTTAACCTCCCAATTATTTTTTAAGAAAATTACGGGAAAATGAAAGTATGAAATTTAAAATAGTTTACGATAGAAACGATGTCCTTCGTGTTCGTTTAGGTAAAAATGCATTTACCACCGAACAGGGATACGGTTTATCAAGATTGCTATCTGAAAAAGAAGGAATCGAAGCTGTTAAAGTTTCATCAGTCAATGGTAGTATTTTCATAAAATATGCTTGTGAGAAGTTACAAGTTCTCAAATATTTAGCTAATATTAAAAAGTCTGATTTATTTGAAGCAGAACCAACACCAGACGAACTTTCTAATGAAACCGATAGTAGATACATTAATAAAATCGTTAAAAAAGTTGCTTCTAGATTATTTAGTAAAGCATTTTTACCATTACCTTTACAAGTGGCAAAAATTGTTTATGAAGGATTACCTTTCATGATAAGTGGATTGGATAGTCTTATACATCTTCGTTTAGATGTCGATCTTCTTGATGCAACAAGTGTAGCAGTAACCCTTAGTCAGGGTATGTTCGGTCCAGCAGGTTCTATTGTGTTCTTATTAGGATTATCTGAAATTCTTGAAGATTACACAATTGAAAAAACTAAACATTCATTAGAAAATAGTTTAATGTTAAACATTAACAAAGTTTGGGTAAAAACTGAAGAAGGTACAGAAGTTCAAATCCCATTCTCACAATTAAGAGAAGGAGATAAAGTAATTGTAAGATCAGGTATTATCATACCTGCAGACGGTACAATTGTTGAAGGTGAAGCTGCAATTAATGAAGCTACAATGACTGGAGAATCATTAGCAGTACATAAAGATTACGGTAAAAAAGTATATGCTGGAACTATAGTGGAAGATGGTTCTATTGTAATGAATGTTGATGAACTTAACGAAAAAACAAGAATTAATCAAATTATTGATTTAATTGAAAGTTCAGATAAAGCAAAAGCTGGTATACAAAGTAAGGCCGAAGACTTGGCTGACTCCATTGTACCATGGAACTTTGCAGTAACAATATTAACATATTTAATTACAAGAGATCCTATTAAAGCAATTGCAGCATTAACAGTGGATTACTCATGTTCAATTAAACTTGCAACACCAATTTCAATCATTTCAGCAATGAGAGAAGCATCTGAAAGGGAAATAGTTGTAAAAGGTGGAAGATATCTTGAAGCATTTGCTACAGCTGATACTATTATCTTTGATAAAACGGGAACTTTAACTAAATCACAACCTCATGTTGCAAAATACATTTCATTAGGAAAATTAACTGATGATGAGTTCCTACGTCATGCAGCATGTCTAGAGGAACACTTCCCACACAGTGTAGCAACAGCTATTGTACAAAAAGCCAAAGAACTTGGTTTAGAGCATAGCGAAGAGTATCACTCCGAAGTTGAATACGTTGTTGCACACGGAATTGCTACAACATTATTCGGCAAACGAACCGTGCTTGGAAGCAGACACTTTGTAATAGAAGATGAACACGTAGAAATTACCAAAGAAAAAGAACAAATTGTTAAGGAAAATGCTGATAAATATTCAATAATTTACTTTGCAATTGATGGAAAACTTGAAGGAATCATATGTATTGATGACCCTCCAAGAGAAGAAGCTAAAAAAGTCCTCGGTCAACTAAGATATCTAGGTATAAATGATATTATCATGCTCACTGGAGACAGTGAAAACGCAGCAAAAACTACTGCAGAATTACTGGGATTAGACCATTATAAATCACAGGTATTACCTGAAGACAAAGCAGCTATTGTAGAAGAAATTAAATCCAATGGTAAAAAAGTTATAATGGTTGGAGATGGTATTAACGATTCACCGGCACTTAGTGCTGCAGATGTTAGTGTTGCAATGAAAGATTCATCAGATCTTGCAAGAGAAGTAGCAGACATTACATTACTTAGACCACAATTAGATGATCTTGTAACTATGAGAATTATCAGTCAACAAATGATTGATTTAATCAACAGGAACTATAGATATATCGTTGTGCTAAACACTTTATTCATGGGATTAGGATTAACAGGAGTTATTTCTCCATCACTTACATCCATATTCCATAATGGTAGTACACTACTTATTGGACTTAACAGTGCAACCAGCAAAAACTATCCTGAAGTAAACATCAATGATATTATCGATGTAGAAGTTTAGACTTCTACTACAATTCTTTTTTTAAAAAAATAATTATTATTTTAATCTATTTTTACTAAAATTTTTAATTGAAAAAAAAGTATTGGTGGAGATTATTTATTATTTAAATTATTTATTTTACTTTCAGCTCTATTAATTAGGTATAGAACTCCTAAAAATAAGGGCCACACACTAATCCTACCTACCCAGAAATCAATGATTAATATTAACTTAACCATGAAAGGCATGCTGGCTGATATGTAATCAATACTTATTCCAGTATTTCCAATAGATAATGCAGCTACGGTAGTGGCTAATGAAAAATCATTACAATAAAACAATATTACGAAAGTACTCAATATAAATATCAGTATATAAGATACCACAAAGATTAATATTGTTTTAATTGATTTGTTTGATATTTCTCTAACTTTCTTATCGTGATTAATTTTCTTTGGTTTGATGGTATTCTTTGGAAGCATCATTTCTTCAACTTCCCATATGATTGACTTGAACAAGATCACGATATTATATAATTTTATACCTCCACTTGTAGAACAGATTGAACCTCCCACAAATGTTAATAGTATTAACAAGAAGAAGGAAAACTGTGGCCATGCAGCAATATCCTGTGAAACAAAACCTGTGGATGACATTACTGATATAACTTGAAATATGGAATGTCTAAATATAACTAATATGTCTTGATTGTAATATCCATTAGTATATAAAGATATCATTATGAGCAAAGTTGCTATCCCAATTATTATAAACATTGCCCGTAATTCAATATCTTTAAACAAGTTTTTAGTATTTCCTTTAAGAATTCTGTAATGTATCACAAAATTGGTACTTCCCAAAATCATTAAAAACATCGTAACAATCTGTATTGGTAATGAATTAAATATATGAGCATCTGAAGCATATATTGAGTATCCACCAGTTGCAAAGGATGTAAAAGTAAAACATACTGCTTCATACAAATTCAATCCAAGTAATAAATACAATATTACTCCTAAAGTTGTAATTGATACATATAATTTTAAAAAAATCATAGTTGTATGCTTAACGTTTGGAGTCATTTGTTCAGTTCTGCCTTCTGCAAAGAACAATCTTTTTAAACTAACGGATGACGGTACTATTACCAGTAATAATACAATTATACCTAAACCACCAAACCATTGTGTTAATGCTTTCCACATTGCAACAGAGTATGGATGAACCTCAACAGGAATTAATGAAAAACCTGTTGTAGTAATACCGGACATCGCTTCAAAAAATGAATCAAATATACCTAATTCACCAGACAACAGGTAAGGCAAACCAGAATATATTGCTATTATTCCCCAAATACCCAGTACAAAAATTAGAGCTCCTTTTAATGATAGGTTAGTTACTTGTTTTCTTCCAAATAAAGTAACTAATAATAATCCTGAAATAAAGGTTATTATAGCAGAATAAATAAATGAATTTACAAATCGTTCTGGATCATGAAAAATAAATCCACAAATTATTGGAACTACCATGAGTAATGACATTATTAAACATATATATCCTGTATAGTGTCCAATTGTCTTTAGTTCATTAGGTTTTAACTTATTCAATTTATAGGTATTCATTATATCCCTTAAATTTTTTATACAAATATATATTATGAATTTATATATATTAAAATTTCGACGAATAATGAATTAAAAGGATATGAAAAAATGATTTAAAAAAAAAATAAAAATAAAAAAAGAAGTTAATGTTTTTTTTCGGATGATACAATAGTTATTAAATCTCTAAATGTTGAACCTATAGTTCCACTAATACTTCCAAGTACTAATCCAGCAATTACAGCAATAAATAAGATTATAAATATTGAAACGGAAATAGATATATCTGCTGTGCCAAATAAACTACCTAAACGAGGTATATAATATAATATTAACATTACCGCAAATATTAAAGAAAATATTAAGCTTGATGAAGTACCTCTAATTGTTGTATGAGTATTTTTGCTTTTAGATGATGGATTATAAACAAAAGCTGTAATAAAAGATGATAATACTATTGCCAAGATGACTCCAGTAATAGGTATTCCAATTAATCTACTGACAAAAAGTGTCACACTTCCAACAAATATTCCCATAACTACCGATATCAAATAACTTTGATTTGAAATATTTTTACCTATCATTTTATCAATTAATTATTTCTTTATTTAAATATTAAATTTTTACTATTTAAGTATTATTCTCATAAAATTTAATATGAGTTTCTGTAGCTCTTCCTTCAATAACTATCTTTTCATATTTAGAAATTATGGTGTACTGGTTTTTTCTCAAATCTTCAATGTATATAATATTGTTCCCCAGATTTTTTGAAACGATTGTGTCTTTATCAATAATATCGGTTATGTTTTTAGGAATATTTTCAGAATCCAATAAAATAACCAAATCAACCATTTGTCTAAAATTTAGTTCAGTTATGTCCTTTATTTGATTGGTATTATCTATATTATCATATTCAAACATTAAAAAATCTTGAAGATTATTTTGTGTGATAATAATCTTATTTTTTAAAAATGAGGTGTTTTTAGGAATATTTAAAGTATCCAAATAAATATATTCGCATTCACTTATATCTGGCAGATTCTCTAAATTTTTAATTATTTCTTCAATATTATTATTTACATCATTATTAGTAGATAATTTAAACATATTACCACTTTTTATATGGTTATTAATATATCCCTAAAATTTATAATTATACTAATGATTCATATATATTTTTAAAAATTTATAGTATATATAATCTTCTATTTATTATATTAAGAACAATTAAAGCTTTAAAATATATTTAAATTATTTAAAACAAACATTTCATATATTAAAGTCATAATTTTTATTAGATAAAAAATAATGGAGATTAAAATATTTTATCAATTACATTTGTAATTTGCAATGTTTCATGATCCGATTTACCTAAAAGTTTCATACTTTTTGCTGCAGCTTCTACTGGAGTATCCTTATTTTCCATCATAAATTGACTGATATAAGTCATAAACATCCTGAATTCAACTTTATTCTTGAATGTTTTTCTTAATATCCTATCAACATCTTTTTCATCTTGACCTGAAACCAGTTCATCATCACGGGAAACTCCATTAATTGCGTCATTGATAGTATCTAAATCATGATATTTCAGTAATTCATCCAAAAATGCGGAATTCATTCGTTTTCTATCATCAGGAGTTTTACGTAATTTTTTATCAGATTGAATTCTTTCTAAAAATCCATCATAAAAAACTTCAACTTCAGGTTCGGTTTTAAATAATATTTGAACTACTTCCAAAAGATTTGTATCAACATTTAAGCCCACAAATTCTTCATCTTCTTCCTCTTCCATTCGTTTAACTTCTTCAGGTTTCATAGTCATTTCTCCTTTATGCATTCATAATCATTATCAATAATTTATTCAAAAATTGAAATGATGAATTATAATTCACCATAATCCTTAATGATTTCCTCAATATCATAACCTTCTTCCAATAATGTTAACATTTTTCTAGCAGGATTTGAACGTTGTTCTACTCGTTGATATAATGATTCCAGGAATTTTTCTTCACCATAATCTCGTGTGATTAATCCTTCTTTAGATATTTCCAAAACTTCATATAATAATTCATATAACTTATCTTCATCAATAAAAGAAGGGATTTCTCTTTTGATTAATAACTTCCTCAGTTCTGTTGCGGTATAACCCTGATGATATATTACATCGTCCTCATTCAATAATTTTTCTAATTTATCAAGATTATGTTTTAAACCTAACTGAAATGCACCTACACTCATTACATCTTTAATAGGCTGGGTACATGAACTACGATATTCTATTGTACCCCTATAAGTCAGGTCAAGAAATTTAAATGATCTTAGATATTCAATATCCTCTAATTTTGGTGTAAATTCTATTTCTTTGATTTGACCTTTATCCAAATATTCTCCCATAACACTTTCTTTTGAAAAGTAGTCAAGCACATTTATTGTTGGAAAATTAATGTAATAATTCTCACGCATTGTACAGTATATGTTTAATGATGCTAAATAATTTAATAAATCATCAGTATTATGAAGTTCAGTATCATACATCCCAATATTATGTGGATTGATTCCATGAGTACTGTCCTGCCAAAATATATCTCTAATACATAGCAATTCTTCATTTTCTCCAAGCAATACAGAATTTGAAAATAATACTGCTTTAAGTGGTTCTAATTTTGAAAAAACATTTATTGTCTTAATCAGTTCATCTTCCGTAACGTCCAATTGAACTTGTGATGCACTTGAAAACATTCCATATTCCGGATGATCATGGAAATACATTGGTAATTTTGAATATCTTGAATAAGAACATAAATGACGATATAACATTTGATACCTTTCATTAGGTATAGGTACATGATTATTATAGATTCTATATGGGTTAATTCCCAGCCCAGTTAACGTATGATTATGTTTTTCAAAGGAATCCTTAAAAAATTTATAATACTCAACGAATCTATCATAAACATTGAATAAATTTCTTTCTTTTCCTAATGAGAATTCTAAGTTATTATATGAACAGTCATAGGATACTATATCTCCAGTAGTTTCATCTATCAATGAACAGGCATGACCTTGATTATCCAAAACATTACGTTTAAAATGTTTAAATTTTGTTAAAAATTGTTCAGTTACTTCATGAACTAACATGAAATTAACTGCTTTTTTATCAAGATTCAATATTGGAATTTCAACTTCTATTCCTACAAAATCTTTGTAACCATGAGTTGTAGGCTCTATAAATCTATCATATAACTCTTTTTTAACAACATCCTCACTGATTATTGTGCCGGTACTCTTTTGCATAATATAACTCACCAAAATTATTTTTCATACTTTCTCGGAGTGAAGGACTCAACTGTTCCATTATGAAATTTAATTGATCTTCTGTGATAAGATATTCATGGTTATGTTTTTTTCCTTCAAATACTAATTCACCATCTTTAATTCCTATTACCCTATTGAAAGGAATTAATCTCCAATTTTCATCATTTAAAGGTCTTGTTGTTATAAATAAGGTATCTTCTGTTTTTAGATAGTATAATGAATTTCTATAATTTGTATGAATATACATAAATTCACCATTGAATATCATCACATTAAGTTTATTTCCTTCCGATAAATCTGTAATTATATTGTCCAATAATTTAAAACATTCTTCTGGATTTAATTTTCGTTCTAATTCATCTTGTAAATCGTTTATTTGATCAACAATATAAAGCAATATTCTTTCTGAATCTGTTTCACCTAATTGTTTTGAAACATAGCTTTTTAAGTCTTCATATTCGAAAATTGTTCCATTATGAATTAAAGTCCATGTTCTACCAGCATTATCAATTTTGGTAAAGGGATGACAATTGAATGAATCTATATATCCCATTGTTGCTAGCCTTATGTGGGCAAATGCATTTTTAACTGCTATAGGTTTTGAGAGTAAATTTTTTAATTCTTCGCTTTGTGAAGCCTTTACAGGTTGTTTTTGTATAATTGACTGATATTCATCCATTATGGCTAAACCCCAACCATGTGGATGTTCTTCAGAATGACTGTAAAACTTTTCCAAATATTCGTTTATTTCCACATATTTTTTTGAGCTAACTCCAAACAATTCACACATTATTGTCACCTCCTTTTAGTTATTCTTTTTGAAAAATGAATTTAAATAAATTATTGTTAATATTTTTATAATTTATTTTACTTAAATATCTCATTCACATCATATAACATTCTTTACTGGTATCCATTAATTCAAGGAAGTAATTGAAAATTATTAAAAATATAACATTGTTATATATTATAATTTCTTTAATATATTATATATAATTTTTTTAAAAAAAAAGAATTTAAAGATTAAATAAAGTATTTATTTACAAAATCTTTAATATTTAATTCATCAACCTCATTAGGCCTATCCTTATTCATTCCTACAAATGAACCAGGGCAATGAAACTCATTTTCAGATAAATTAATACTGGTATTATCCAAAAGATCTTTAATAAGGTTATAATTTGATTCCATGATTCCAGTAGTTGAAAAATTAACAAATTCGCCGATATTAACATCAATATTACTGATAAACTTAATTACTGCAGGATCTAAAGCGCATCCATAAACACCTGAGCCAAAGAATAAAATTTCTACATCCTCAGATAATTCATGTGAAATATCATAAGCCGGTACATCAAGTACCTCTGAAATAGCATTGGCTAATTTTTCACTATTTCCTGATTTAGAATAATAACGTATTGCATATTTCATTATAATAACTCTTTAATTTCTTTTTTAACACAAATTAAATCTTTTGTTGGTTCAAAACGTTCTACAACATTACCTTCTCTGTCAACTAAAAACTTAGTGAAATTCCATTTGATATCACTGTTATTTTCATAATCCGAATCAATTTTACTCACAACATCAGCAATGATAGCTGCTAATTCATGGTCTTCATCAAAACCTTCAAATGTTTTTTCACTTTTAAGGTATGTGTATAAAGGATCCTCATTTTCACCATTGACATCAATTTTTTCAAAAATTGGATATTCAACCAAGAAATTTAGACGACAGGCATGTTTAATTTCTTCACCAGTACCTGGTGCCTGTCCACCAAACTGATTACATGGGAAATCCAATATAACAAATCCATCATCCTTAAACTCATTATAAATTTCAGTTAACTCATTATATTGTGGAGTAAAACCACATTCAGTAGCTGAATTAACAATCAATAAAACTTTACCCTCATATTCAGACAATGAAACATCATTACCTTCAGTATCCTTAACATTAAAATCATATATACTCATAGTATCACCTACAATAATTCCATAACAGCCTGTTCAACATCTTTTAAATCTTCTGTCGGTTCAAATCTTCTTACTACATTACCTTCTCTGTCAACTAAAAATTTAGTAAAATTCCATTTAATATCATCTTTTTTAGCATTTCTATTCATTACTTTAAGTGCTAATTTAAGTTTTGTAGCTCCTTTTCCAGTGATTTCTGTAAATGGCTGTTCCTGTTTAAGATATGTGTATAATGGATCTTCATTTTCACCGTTAACATCAATCTTTTCAAAAATTGGATACTCTACCAAGAAGTTAAGACGACAAGCCTCTTTAATTTCTTCACCAGTACCTGGAGCTTGATTACCAAATTGATTACATGGAAAATCAAGTATGGTAAATCCTTGATCCTTATATTTATTATAAATTTCTGTTAGTTCATTGTATTGTGGTGTGAATCCACATTTTGTTGCTGAATTAACAATCAATAAAACTTTACCCTCATATTCAGACAATGAAACATCATTACCTTCAGTATCCTTAACATTAAAATCATATATTGACATTTATTTTCTTCTCCATTTAATTATATTAATTAGTAATGTACTCTATTATTAAAATTTTTTGTATAATTTCAGTAACAATTCAATATTAATCACTTATGTCATAATCATCTATTATAATAAATTGATATTCACCATATTTTTCGTTGAGTTTTTCAAGAATCTCATCTTTTATTTGTTCACGATTTGCATCAAAATCAACAATCAAATCAAAAGTAATAATTTTTTTATCATCATACACATAGAAGCCATGCATTTCTAAAACTTCATCATAATTTTTCAAAAGATTTTCAAGGTAACTTCTTATTTCAGCGTATTTCTCATTACTATTATTGGTTGCATAAATTCCTACTGTAAGAACCATCCCAAATTCTTCATAAATAAGTGAACGAATCTTATTAGTCAACGCATGAATTTCACGTGCAGTCAAACTATCATCTATCTCTATATGAACTGAACCCATTACTTCCTCAGGACCATAATTATGCAATGTTAAATCATAAGCTCCATGTACTTCATCAAATGATTCAACTTTTTCTTTAATTTTCTGAGATAACTCAGAATCAATACGTGAACCAATCATACTGTTTACGGTTTCCTGTAACATTTCAATACTTGCCTTTATGATAACTAATGAAATTATTACACCCAATATTCCTTCAAGACTGATATGCCAAATCATGCTTATTATTGCTGCAACCAGAGTTGATAATGAAAGAATGGAATCAAAAAATGCATCACTACCTGAAGCAACTAATGCCTGAGAATTAATGTTTTCTCCAACACTTTTGACATACCTGCCCAATACAAATTTAACTACTACAGCAACTGCAACAATTACTAACGAAACAGTAGTGTAACTGGTAACATCCGGAGTGAATATTTTAGGAAAAGACTCTTGTAAAGAAGTTAAACCAGCCCATAATACAATAACTGCAATAATTACGGATGAAAAGTATTCAATCCTACCATAACCATATGGATGATCCTTATCAGGAGCACGCCCAGCCAATTTTGTTCCAATTATAGTAATAATAGAACTTAATGCATCGGTTAAATTGTTTACTGCATCCAAAGTAATTGCAATTGAATTGACCAGAATTCCAATTGTTGCCTTAAATGCCACCAAGATTAAATTTACAACAATTCCTACAATACTTGTTTGAATTATCTTCGTCTGTCTATCCATAATTAATCTCCTTAATAATAATTAATTCAAATTAGTAAATAAATATAGCACTTATATCAAAAAATAGAATAAAGATAAAATAAAGAATGTTCATTTCAATAGCTCATCAACAACCTTTTCAATATCCTCCGATACTGGAATGTAACGTTCATTAAAGTTATTTGAAACATCATACTTTTCCAACATTTCAGGAGGTATCAGACGATATGTTTTATGATATTCTAAGGCAACTTCCAAATGACTTCTATTAAAACGTGCCAGTTTCCACTGGGGAATCTTAAATGTCATGGTTTCAAAGGGGAATCTAATTATTCCAGGAGTATTGTAACCTATACCAAACTCAAGCAATAATGTTTTATGGTCTTTGGCCTCATCAAGAAAGTTCCTATAGGCCTTATTTTGCATGTGCCAATGCTCATCTTCAACAAAATAATTATCTTTACGAAGATTCGTGTCCATAAATTCTCCACAAACTGGACATTTAGGAATTAAGTCAGAAGAAATCTTTAAATCTTCATCAATACTGTCAACCATTTGCTTAATAATTTCAGTATTCTTGTATAACCTGTCATGACAGGCTTTGCTACACTGAAAATAGTTATAGCTTCCCTGTGTTGCAAATATTTTTTCTGATGGAAAACCGGCTTTAACGAACTGTTCATCAACATTAGTAGTTATAACAAAATAATTCCTATCTTTAACCAGATCATATAATTTTTCATACAAAGTGGTGGAACCCATGTTTATACAGTTTAAATAAATATGCTTTGACCAGTACCCCCACTTCTCTTCTTCTGTTTTGAATGGATAAAATCCGGCAGTATACATATCAGTCATATCATATTTTTCAATATAATCTGCAAAGTTTTCCTTAAAACGTTTCCCACCATAATCAATGCCTGCAGCTGTAGATAATCCTGCTCCGGCACCGATAACGATGTATTCAGCATCATCCATTGCTTTTTGAATCTGTTCAATTCTTTCAGATAAAGTTTTCATAAATATCCAAGGCCTCCTTACTGTATACATTAAATACTATCTTATCAAAATTATCTCCATTGTCATCCATATAATTATCAACAGTTTTTAATGCAATTTGACAAGCCAAATCCTTAGGAAATCTGAAAACTCCTGTTGATATTGAACAAAAAGCCAATGAACGAATGTTATTTTTCTGTGCTAATTTTAAACAGTTTTTATAACAGTTTGCCAATAGTTCCTCGTGTTTATTAGTTACTGTACTTTGAATAATTGGACCAACAGTATGGATTACATAATCAGCTGGTAAATTATAAGCTTTTGTAATGAATACTTCACCTGTTGACAAATTGTAACTGATTGTTTTCATGTATTCGTTACATTCCAATCTTAAAGGTACTCCTGCATAAGTGTTTATTTGATTGTCTATGCAATTGTGTCCCGGAATAAAACATCCCAATCCCTGTGAATTAGCTGCATTAACTATTGCACCGATTTTTAGACTGGTTATATCTCCTCTCCATAAACAAAGTTTATCACCATTGTTTTGATTATTTTGTGGATAAACTTTATCCAGAACATCTATATCGTCAATGGAAGTAATATTTTTGCTTTTGATAATTTCTTCCAGGAATTCTTCCTCTTTTTGAATGAATTCGTCACTTATCGGTTTTGCCTGTCTGACATTACATAAACTTCTATATAAATTAAATTTTTCATTAATGTTTACTGGTGTTTTATTAATTTTTACTTCGGGGTTCTCTTCTAAGAGATAATTTATCAAATAATCAACGTTTTCCATGAAAATCATCTTTAATGAATATTAGAAAAAAAAGATATAAGAATAAGTAACTAAATAATTACTTAAAAGACGTTTAGTATATTGTTAACCAGTTTTGAATTACATCATCATTTTCATCCAAGAACTTTTTAACATTTTTAAAGTATGTTCCATCGTTTAGTTCCTGACTTTCAGCACGTTTGTTAATACAATCATATTTCTCAACATCATTCCTTAGCGGAAGACTGATAATATTGTAATTGTTAATGTTTTCTTCATCAACATTTTCTTCATCATACATGCTATCCACATCTTCCGATGCAAGACCAACTACGGTACACAAGTCCAAGTCATAAAGGTGTGACATTTTATAATAACCTTTAGTTCCAGTAGTATCATATTCTTCTCGTACAATGCCCTTTTGAACATCTTCTAATGAAAACATTGGTACTGAAAATGGAATACGTGAAACAACAAATCTATCATCGAATACTCTTGCAAGCTTATGTTTTGTTAAAGCTTCCACCATGTCCCTGGTAGGATACTCTAGTATGATACTTGATTCAAATAATGCTGCAGATTCATCAATTTCTTCTTCCAATAGTCCCTTATTTCTGTATTCAGGCAATACATAGAAATACTGCATTACTAATGCATCTTTATTGATTTGTGTTGTTTTGTAGGTTGCAAATCCGACAACCTCATCATCATATAATACTTCTTTAAAGAAGAAACATGTATCATTTTCTACTATATAATAATCTTCATCGTTTATTGCTCTGTATAAATAAATGTAGTTTTCTTTAATAATTGTCTTAATAGGTAATGTAAATACATTTCCTTCCTCATCTGTTTTATAATTGTAAACATTACCTAAACCATTTGGTCTTTTAACTTTCTTATTTGGATTCACCATTATTTTATTCCCCTAAATTAATTAATTATTTGGTTATATTATATTATCTATTTCAAAGTTTAAATTTTTAGCGACTGATAGAACCAATGATAATTTATTTTATGAAAGTTCTTAGTACTAAAACTCCATAGTGCATACTTAAGATAGAAAAAATAATTATTAAAGAATTTTTTCAGAAATAATCTCCACTACATCATCCTTTATTTCATCGGAAAACCTGTGTTCTCCTTCCTCATATAAATATACTACTGAGTTTTCATAGACTTTATCTGCTTTAATAGAGTATTCAACTGGTACCCTCTTATCTTCAACTCCATGGAAAATATAAACATCACCAGTGAAACCTTTTATTTCTTCAAATACGTCAATATTAATAGCACAGTTAATGTATTTTTCACCCAAATATTCAGGCATAAGATTCAGAACATTCATTTGACTAGGATTATCCTTTTCTTTCATATCATCAGGAATTTCATATGCCGGAGCAAATAGGAATAATGCTTTAATATCATTCCTTGTAGGTGCTACGAGACTGCTTACAAGTCCTCCCTGACTATGTCCACCAACATAAATCTGTTCTTCATCAACAAAATCTTCTTTTTTTAAAGAGTCTATAATAAAATTTAAATCATCTTTTTCAGTGTCAATTGTCATGTCACTTATTTTACCATCACTTTTACCATTATATCCCCCACCTCTGAAATCATATATGTAAGTGTTAATCCCCTTTTTGTATAGTTTTTCAGCATAAGGCATCATAAGAGTATGATCTAAAGATAATCCATGAGATAAAATTAAAATTGGCTGTTTACCCTCTTTTTCTGTCTTATATATTTTCCCATATATTTTTTCATGATTTAGTGTGTATGATAATTCTTCTATCATATTAACTCTCCTATATTTATCTATGAAAGATTTTGATATATAATTATAATTTTTAAGAAATTAGTATATTATGCTTTCTACATATAACAATGATAAAAAAAATTTATAATAATGCATCTTATAGAAAGCAATGATAAAAAAAATTTATAATAATGCATCTTATAGAAATCATTATATTTATTAATAAACATATTATAAAATTAGTAGGTGAATAATCATGATTAAAAGAGAATTATACTTAAAACAAATAAGGCATTTTATAGACACAGACTTTATTAAAGTTATAATAGGTATGCGTAGATGTGGAAAAACAGTATTTCTTAAAACTATTATTGAAGAATTAATAGAAAAAGGAATTAAGCCAGAAAATATTATTTATATCTCTTTTGAATCAGTAAAATACAAAAATATATTCACTGAAAAAGAATTAGATGAACTAATAATGAAATTAACAAAAAATCTTAACGGTAAAATATATTTACTATTTGATGAAATACAACAAGTAAATAATTGGGAAAAATGTATTAATGGATATCATGTTGATTTTAACTCAGATATTTATATAACCGGTTCCAATTCAAAATTATTATCAAATGAATTGGCAACATTACTAAGTGGTCGTTATGTAAAAATTAATTTATATCCATTTTCATTTAAAGAAGTAATGGAATATAAAATAAAAAATGAAAAAATAGAATTGAATAATGAAAATAAAAAGAAAATATTTAAAGACTATATGTTATATGGTGGTATGCCCGGATTATTAAGTATTAAAGAAGCAGATTATAAAACAAATGCACTTCAAGATATTTATGATTCAATAATTATTCATGATATATTATCAAGATATAATATTAAAGATATTGACTTATTTAAACGTTTTTCCCATTATTTAATGAATTCAACTGGCCAAACTTTCTCAAAAACAAGTATTTCCAATTATTTGAAAAATGAAAATAAAAAAACCAACAGAAACACCATAGCTAATTATACATATTATCTCACAGAGGCACTATTTTGTAAACAAGTTAGACGTGAAGACATTATAGGAAAAAAAATATTAAAAACTGAAGAAAAATATTATTTAACCGATCAAGGATTCCATCACGCATTGGTTGATAATAATAACAATTGGATACCAAGAATATTAGAAAATATAGTTTTTAATGAGTTAATAAGAAGAAATTATTCCGTAAAAATTGGAAAAATTAAGAAAAAAGAAATAGATTTTGTATGCAAGAAAGCTGATAAAAAAGTATATATCCAAGTTAGCTATTTACTTACAACACCTGAAACTGTTAATAGAGAATTTTCACCACTGCTTGAAATACCTGACAAATATGATACTTATGTATTAAGTATGGACGAAATAAACTTCTCACAAAATGGAATAAAACATAAAAATATTATAGATTTTTTATTAGATGATGAAATATAATATTGTGAATAATTATAATTTATTATATTCTTCATCACTTACTGGTTCTAACCATTCGTTTGAACCATTTATAGCAGGCACTTCTATTGCAATATGTGTGAATTGACTGTCTTTTGCTGCACCATGCCAATGTTTAACTCCGGCAGGTATTTCCACAACACTACCAGGCGTAAGCTTTTGTGCAGGTTTAGCTTCTTCCTGATACCATCCTTCACCTTCTGTTGCTAGTAGTATTTGACCTCCACCTTTTTCTGCATGATGTATATGCCAATTGTTTCTACAACCAGGCTCAAATGTTACGTTTGCAACTACTACCGAATCTGTTGTTAACATATTAAGATAACTTTTTCCTGTGAAGAATTCACCATACGGATTTTCTTCACCTACACCGAATA
The DNA here is from genome assembly GCA_015063035.1 of Methanobrevibacter olleyae. Lineage (GTDB taxonomy): Archaea > Methanobacteriota > Methanobacteria > Methanobacteriales > Methanobacteriaceae > Methanobrevibacter > Methanobrevibacter olleyae_A. Next base: position 3,237 of record SUTG01000093.1, on the reverse strand, counting down.
AAACTTCTTTAACCATTAATTACACATCCTTATATCCATCTTTCTACGTTTGATTTACTATCTTTTACTTCAGCACCATGTATAGCTAATCCTTTTTGAATGTCAGCTCCTTTACATAGTTTTTTAACATCTTTCATACTGGTTCCGAGACCGGAACCTTCATGAGTGATTACTGTCTTAACAGTTTTTCCGGTAAAATCAAGTTTCTCCAGTTGTGTAAACATTGCCATTGGTAATGTTCCCCACCAGTTAGGTGAAGCAATGTATATCACATCATATTCTGAAATGTCAGTTAATTCTTCCTTAAGTTCAGGTCTGGCATCATTGTCCTGTTCTTCCTGTGCTACTTCTGTTGTTTCCATGTAGTCTGCAGGGTAATCTTCAACTGTTTCTACTTTGAATGTGTCTGCTCCGGTTAATTCTTTGATATAATCCACTACTATTTCTGTGTTACCTACTGGTAAATCAACAATATCTCCGTTTACGTAGTTCTGTCCTGCTCTTGAATAATATATTACTAAACTTTTTGTCATATTAATCATCTCCATTTTTTTATTGACATATTTCATTTATTATTGCTAATGCATTAAGTGATCTTGGAAAACCGATAAATGGTAAAAGTACTGTAACTGCATCGATTAACGTTTGTTTGTCGTTTCCTACTGTTAGATTTCCTGCGGTATGTCCTCTTAGTTGATTTTCACATCCACCAAGAGATGCTATTATACTGAATGTTATTAATTCTCGGTCCTGATCATCTAACCCTGTTCTTGTGTAGAAGTCTCCGAAACAGTATCCTTTAAGAAATTCATTGAAATGTTTCTGGTCTTTTGGGGTGTTTTCATTCATTTCTTCTATGATTTTCCCAAAGTAGTTTAACTGAATTTCATATCCTCTTTCTATCCTGTCTTTACGTGTTGTTGTTGATTGTCCTGGAATTGGAACGTCTATTCCCTTTTCATCAAATATTTGGTTTGTCACATCCAGGAAATCATACATTTTTGCAAATCCTACATATGGTGCTGTTTGATATAAGACTTCCTTGATTTCTACAGCTTTTAATCCTATATTGATTGCTGCTTCAACAGCAATTTCATACTGTTTTAATGATTGGTTTGCTATTAAAGTTGCTAATGTGATGAGCATCTGACTTCTTTCGGAAAGTTTTGTGTTTGACTGTACTTCATCAAATAAAAAATTGTTAAATATTTCCATAAATTCAGGATCCGTCATGTTTAATTCTGATTCATAATAAGGCAAAACATTTTCACGATTTTCTTTAGCTTTATCGGTTAATTGCAATTTTATCTCTCCATTAATATATGCACTTTTTTCGTTGTATGTTACTATATGCCTGACATCATAAATACTTTCCTATGGAAAGATAATTACATACATAAATATTATCATGTGATAAAAAAAAGTTAAAAAAAGTTTAAGCTTTAGGAACTCTTATAACATTATTAAAAATAGATAAAAACATTTTTCTAATATCTTCTTTCTGTTCTAAATAATGAACTTCTTCTATAAACTTATAATATAGCATTGAATGAAAAACATCCAAGAAAAAAATAATTTTTTTCTCTAATAACTCTTTATCTTCTACAATACAATTACTATTAATATAATCCATAATATGGTTAAGATTATTTCCTTCAAATTTTTCACTTATTTTTTTACGAAGTTCCAAGTCATGTCTTGTTTCAATATAAATTGATGAAATTATTGAAATATCTTCATTATCGTTTATTAAGAAGTTAACATAGTAATCACAAAGATTTTCTATAGGATCATTATTATTACCATAATCTTCAACATTATCTGATAAATCATGATAATTGGAAGTAATAGAAAAGAGTAAATTTAAACATAAATCTTCTTTATTATTAAAATAATAATAAATACCACCTTTAGATAAATTAGTTTCAGCTATTATATCTTCCATTGTGGTATTATTATATCCTTTTTCTGTAAATATTTTTTTAGCTGCATTAAATATTTCATCTTTACGATTGTTTTTGATAGTTGACATAACTATTGTTCTCCTTATTTAATTATTTTTAAATCATTATTAATATTGATATGTTTTAAAAATAAAAGATGAAAAAAAGAGATTTGTAAAAATAATTTGTAAAAATCATTATGTTTGGACTTCATTAAATATGTTCATAAACATTTCTTTAAGTTCCGATTCTATTTGATAATAATTTATCCGTTCAATATACTTATAATATAGTAATGCATGAAAGATTTCTAAGAAAAAATATAGTTTTCTTTCAAAAGATTTTTTATTTTTAATATTTGTCCTGGAATAAATATATTCTGAAATAATACTTAAATCTCTTCCAACAAATTGTTCATGAATCTTTTTTTGTAGTTCAATATCATTTCTAGTATCAATTAATATAATACTTGCTAATTTAACTTCTTCTGAATCTGTTTTGAGTAATTTTATGAAATAATAACATAATTCTTCAATTATATCAGGATTATCCATATTGAGTTTATCAGTCAAATCCAACCTATCTGATGTAACAGAATCCATTAATTTGACACAGATATCTGCTTTATTATTAAAGTAATGATACACCCCGCCTTTAGAAAGTTCAGTTTCATCAATTATATCTTCCATTGTAGCATGAATATACCCTTTTTCGAGGAAAACCTTCATTGCTGCATTAATAATTTCCTCTTCACGTTTTTGTCTAATATCTGACATATAATACTCCTTTTAATGATATTAAATGTAATTAATGCAATATTAACAATAATACCAAATATAATAAATTTTTTAAAAAAATAATGGAAAAATAGTTAATTTCTATATTTCATAAAAAAGTCAAATATTTTTTCTTCATTATCTATGATTGGATAATAATCTATGATTTTACCAGCTTCCAAATGAATTACATGAGTACAACAATTCATGATAAATTCCAAATCATGAGTAATGATAAATTGTGTTTTACCCATTTCCTGAAGTAAATTAATATTGTTTACTACATGATGCATATGTTTTAAATCAAGCCCACTGGTAGGTTCATCATAGAAAATAATATCACTATTTGACGCAACAGCACATGCAATTGCAACTCTCTGCTTCTGACCACCAGAAAGACTCATAGGATGAGCATCTTTAAACTCTAATAAATTAAGACTTTCAAGAATCTTTTCAGCACGTTCAACATCTTCTTCACCCATACTGAGGAATATTTCATCCAGAACACTTTCAGTAAA
>SUTG01000022.1 GCA_015063035.1 Methanobrevibacter olleyae | reverse complement strand
TATGGTTTTTTATTTTCCTCTTTCTTTTTTTTTTTTTTAAACGATTATCTTTAACTTTTTTAATTTTTATTTTAATCTTTACTATTTTTTATTATTCTGTTTTTTTCAAATTTCAATAATGAACTTCATATTCCATTTTTAAAATAAGTAACTTTATTAATTTTTAAATATAAAGATAATATTGATAAAATATTTAAAAAAATATTTAATGCATTTTTAATAAATTTTAAAGAATTTCAAAATCCTATTTAAAAAATATTCAATGCATTTTTAATAAATTTTAAAGAATTTCAAAATCAATACTTATATTAGGCAGGGATAAACTTGTTTGATTCATTAAAGAAAAAATTTGCTGATGCAAGTGGTAAATTAAGAAATAAAGTCGAAGATGAGGCTAAAGAAGCCAATAATGTAGAATTAATCGAAGAAGCTAGTGAAGAGTCTTTTGATGAAATCGAAGAATCTGAAGATATTGAAGAATTTTCAGATGATGAAGAAGATATTTCAGAAGAAGAATTGGATGAAATGATAGATGCTGCTTTAGAGGAAGAGTCTGAAGAAGAGTCTGAAGAAGAATTGGAAGAGGAATCTGAAGAAGAAGTTAAAGATGATAAAAAGGAAAAATCTGGTTTCTTAGGTTTCTTAAAAAGAGATAAAAAAGAAGATTCCAAAGAAGATTCAGATGAAGATATTGGGGAAGAGTCTGAAGAAGAGTCTGAAGAAGAAATTGAAGAAGCAGCAGAAGAAGGAGAATATGAAGATTCTCAACTTGAATCAGTTGAAGGCTCTGAAGAAGAGATTCCGGAAGATGAAGGTGAAGAGGAAAAAGAAGAGGAATCTAAAAAATCCAGACGTTCATTATTCAGGCGTAAGAAGAAAGAATCATCTGATGATGAGTCTAAAGATGATAAAAAGGAAAAATCAGGCAGATTCTTATCATTCATTAAGGAAAAGTCAATATCTGAAGATGATGTTGAAGATATCCTATTTGAACTGGAATTAGGTCTTTTGGAAGCGGATGTGGCAATGGATGTTTCAAGTGTTGTTGTCGAATCAGTTAAAAATGACCTTGTTGGCCAAAAGATAAAAAGAAGCAGCGATATTGAGGAATACACTTACAAGGCTCTTAAGAATGCAGTGGCTAAAATCATTGACATTGAAGGAAAATCAATGACTGAACTCCTTGAAGAGAAAGTTGCTCAAGGCGAACCTCTTGTTGTTATGCTTGTAGGTATCAATGGTACTGGAAAAACCACCACTATTGGTAAGCTTTCCAATTATTACATTAAAAAAGGTTACACTCCAGTTATTGCTGCATCAGATACATTTAGGGCAGGAGCTATTGAACAGGTTCAATACCATGCAGACAATTTAGGCGTTAAATTAATCAAGCATGAAAAGGGATCTGACCCTGCAGCTGTAGCATTTGATGCAGTTCAGCATGCTAGAGCTAAAGGAAAGGAGCTTGTGTTGATTGACACTGCTGGAAGAATGCAGACTAACACCAACCTGATGGATGAGATGAAAAAGATCCGTAGAGTCTCTAAACCTGATTTGGTCGTGTTTGTAGGTGATGCATTAACAGGTAACGATGCAACAGAACAGGCAAGAAAATTCAATGAAGCTATTGATATAGATGGTGTCATACTTACTAAGGCAGATGCTGATTCAAAAGGAGGCGCTGCACTTTCAGTTGGTTACATCATTAAAAAGCCAATTTTATTCTTAGGTATGGGACAATCCTATGATGACATTAAGGAATATGATGCCGACTGGATGTTAGAGCAAATATTCTCTTAAATCCATCATTTTTTATTTTTTATTTTTTCATTTTCCCGTTTCTTCTTTTCTTATTTTTCTATTTTTTATCTTCTTCAATTTTATTTTACTATTCTTTTTTTAAAACCTTACTATTTTTATTAAATCAATTTATTTGTTATTTATATTGAAATAAATAATTTTAAATAATTTTATTCAATTTTTATATTATTTTACTAAATTTAATCAATTTTAAAGCTAAATTTACTTAAATTTAAAGTTAAATTTATATATTAATCTTATAAATATATAATATATTAACTAAGTAAATCTTATTTAATATTTTGCATAATGTATTAAATGTTATGTTTTTACTTATTATATTGAACGGTTTTTAATTTTTATTGAAAATATGAAATATCTATTTTGGATTTTTCAAATAAAAATTTTTCAATCGTTTAATTCGTATTTTTTTAATTTTTTATAAAATGGTGTGATTATGGAAATGAATAGAAATTTAAAAATTGGATTGATTGTAGCTATTTCTGTAATAGCTCTTTTCGTTTTATCCTTGCTAATTACCAATGCACCAGCTGGAGACGATAATGCAGTTCGTTTCGGTATTTTAACTCTCTTACCGCCTCTTGTGGCTATTGCTTTAGCATTCATAACCAAAGAGACTATTTTATCTTTGTTTATTGGGGTTTTCGTTGGAGAATTTATGGTTTCTGTTAACGATTTAAACATTATCAGCTCTGCTATCAATGCATTTTTAGCAATGGGTACTCAAATTATATCTTGTATGGCTGATCCATGGAATGCAGGTATTATCCTTCAATGTTTACTTATTGGTGGTATCATCCAATTAGTAACAAAGATGGGTGGTGCAAAAGCTTTAGCAGATGAATTTGCTAAACGTGCTGACACTCCTAGAAAAGCTCAATTATTCACTGAACTTTTAGGTTTATGTGTATTCTTTGACGATTACGCTAACTCCTTAATTGTAGGTCCTATCATGAGACCTGTTATGGATAAACTTCACGTATCCAGAGAAAAATTAGCATTTGTTGTAGACGCAACTGCAGCTCCTGTTGCAGGTATTGCTATTATTTCTACCTGGATTGGTTTAGAACTCAGTTTAATCACTCAAGGGTTCCAATCCATTGGAATGAATGTAAGTGGATTCGGTATATTTTTACAAACTATTCCATTTAGATTCTATAACATTTTAATCTTAATCTTCATTGTTATTTCTGCTCTCACTTACTACGAATTCGGACCAATGAAAGAAGCAGAGAAAAAAGCACGTGCTAGAAAAGAAGATGAACCAGTCGAATCTCTTGAAGCAACCAGTTTTGATGATGTTAAACCGGTTGAAGGTATTAAATTATCTGTTTGGAATGCAATCATTCCTATTGGTGTATTGATTGTCGGTGCACTTATTGCATTCTACTGGAGCGGATATACCACTATCTTAGGTGGAGAAGATCAAGCTTTAATTACCTTAATGAAAACCTCTCCATTATCATTCAGCGGTATATTTGAAGCATTAGCCGCTTCTGATGCATCTGTTGCTTTGTTCCAGGCAGCATTGCTTGCTTCCATTGTAGCTATCCTCATGGCTGTGCTCCAAAAAATCATGTCCATCGAAGAAGCTATCAGTGAATGGGTAGGCGGTATGAAAACTATCGTTATCACTGGTGTTATCTTATTGCTCGCTTGGTCCTTAGGTGGAGTTATTGGTGAATTAGGTACTGCTGATTACTTAGTAGGTGTATTGGCAGGTGCAATACCTATATTTATCTTACCAACATTAATCTTCGTTTTAGGCGCTTTGATTTCCTTTGCAACAGGTACTTCATATGGTACTATGAGTATTTTAATGCCATTAACCATTCCTCTTGCTTGGGCAGTTAACCCTGAAATGGGCTTTGTAATCGTATGTACTAGTGGTGTATTGACTGGTGCTATTTTCGGTGACCACTGTTCACCAATTTCAGATACCACAATTCTATCCTCTATGGGTACAAGCTGTAACCACATTGACCACGTAAGTACTCAGATATACTATGCAATATTCGTTGCAGCTATTGCTATCATATTCGGTTACATCCCTGCAGGATTCGGTATCCAATGGTACATTTCAATCCCTGTAGCTATTGTAGTAATGTACATCGGATTAAGAGTCCTTGGTGAAAAAGTGCCTTTTGATGAAGTAGCTTAAAATATGATTTTTACTTAAATGGTTCAATCCATTTAAGTTTCTTTTTCTTTTTTTATTTATTTTTCCTGAGTTGATTTTTTTTAATAATTCCGTCATAAACTATTTTCATTCAAATACTTAATCTTAATTCAATAATAAACTATTTTCATTCAATACTTAATCTTAATTCAGTCATAAACTATTTTCATTCAAATACTTAATCTTTTTAACAAGTTTTATTTACTAGTTCCAATTAATATATTCTTATTATACTTTATTTATTATTATGTAGTGATTTTTATGGCATCTGAAAAGTCTGTGTGGGATAGTAATATTGCTTTTGTTTTGGCAATGATTGGTTCTGCTGTTGGTTTAGGAAATATTTGGCGTTTCCCAAATGTCCTTTATTCCAATGGTGGGGGATCATTCATGATTCCTTATATTGTATCTCTATTCATTTTAGGGATTTCATTTGTTTTAGTGGAATATGCGGTAGGATTTAAATTCAAAACATCCTTGTCCAAGATATTTTTTACAATTAAATCTAGATTGGAACCGATTGCTTGGTTTATCATATTGGTTGTGTTCTTAATCACAACATATTATGTTTGTGTGGTTGCTTGGGATTTGATATATGTTGTTTTGAGTTTCACAAAGGCATGGGGTGCAAATCCTGATTTATTCTTTACAGTTAATGTTTTACATGCATCTGATTCCCTTTCAGGTATTTTTACCATTGTTCCATGGGTTTTCATATCCGTTCTTCTTGTTTGGTTAAGTTCATGGTTCATTGTCCAAAAAGACTTGAATGAGGGTATTGGTAAAGTAAGCAAAATATTATTGCCTGTCCTACTTGCAATTGTCATTATAATTGTTGCATTTTCATTGACTTTGCCTGGTGCTTCAATAGGTTACACTCAAATATTCACTCCAGACTGGTCTGCATTAAGCAACTTAAATGTGTGGCTGGCTGCATTTGGTCAGATTGTATTCTCACTCAGTTTAGGGATGTCCATTGCACTTACCTATGCAAGCTATCTTCCTGAAGATTCCAAATTAACTGACAATGCTTTGATTGTAGCGTTTTCCAACTCAGGATTTGAAGTGTTCAATGCAATTGGAATATTTTCAATCTTAGGCTTTATGACTTTAACAAGTGGGATTCCATTCAATGAATTGGTTACTGAAGGGACAGGTTTGGCATTTGTTGTTTTCCCAAAGGTATTTAATATCATGGGGCCATGGGCATCAATTATCGGGCCATTGTTTTTCTTATGCATATTATTTGCAGGTCTAACTTCTCTAATGGCTTTGCTTGAAGTGGCTTCATTTGCAATTACTGAAAAATTTGGCTTTTCAAGAAGAAAATCCGCAACTTTGGTATGTCTTGTAGGATTCTGCATATCCTGTTTATTTGCAACTTCAGCAGGAAGTTACCTCTTAGGAATCTTTGACGCATTCCTAAACAACTTTGCATTGCTATTTGGCGTATTCCTTGAATGTATAATATTCGGTTGGATATACAATTTTGATGAGCTTGTTGAAGTATTAAACAGTCATTCATCCATTCAAATGGATCCATTCTGGAAGATTATCATCAAGTATATCTTGCCTGTTTGCATCTTTGTATTATGGGCTCAAGGAGTTTACAGCACTATTTTAACTGGAGACACTACAAGCCATATGGTCATGCTTGCTTTAGCTGTTGTTCTTGTGCTTGTTCCAATAATATTCACTCTATTGCCTGCAAAGAATGATGATTATTACAAGCCAATTCAAGATGATTAAACTCAATAATCATCTTTTTATTTCTTATCTTTTTCTTACCATTTTTTTATTCTCCATTTTTTCTATTCTCAGTATTTTCATTATTTTCTCTATTTTTTCTATATATTCATTTAAATTTTCATTATTCTTTCTATTTTTTCCATTCTCAGTATTTTCATTTTTTTCTATTTCCGCCATCCTTTCTATTTTTCCATTTTTCCATAATTTTTTTTAAAATAAGCAAATTTTTTAAATAATTAAAACTTTAATATAATTATATAATAATAAAATTCTAAAATTAAATTATTTATGAGATCTAATTTAAGAGATATTTAATAGATATTTAAGAGATATTTTAAGAGATATTTGAGAGTTAAGAGATATTAAGAGACATTGAATATTTTAAAAATATTTATTTATTCAAATTAATTATTCTTATTGATGTGATGTAAGATGGGTGATGAAATTATAGGAAATAGATGGGATAGTTCAACAGCCTTTCTAATAGCTATGATAGGGGCCATTATTGGGCTGTCTGGAATTTGGAAATTTTCTTATCTTATGTATGAAAATGGTGGGGGAACATTCCTTATACCATATATTTTAGCTATTGTAATCATGGCCATTCCTATTTTAGTATTGGAATTTGGAGTGGGTTTCAAGTTCAAGTCAAGTCTGCCTAAGGTATTTTATAATATCAAGTCAGAGTTTGAAATCGTAGCATGGTTCATCGTGTTCTTGATTTTTATAGTGCTGATTTATTACACTTGCATAATGTCTTGGGACCTTATCTATATTGTCCTTAGTTTATTTAAAGGATGGGGCAATAATCCTAGTGTTTTCTTTACAACAACATTGCTTCACAGCACTTCCAATCCATATGGCTTGACTTATCTTGTAGTTCCTATTGGAGTTGGATTGGTAGTTATATGGGCTTTGATTTATTTATTCTCCCGTAAGGAAATCAACAAGGGAATATTGACAATCAGTAAAATATCTTTAATATTGTCCTTTGTATTGTTGATTGGGATGTTATTGTTCTCTCTTCAATTACCTGGGTCCCGCACTGGAATAATGGCATTGTTTAATCCAAATTGGTCTGTGCTATTGGATTTGAATGTATGGCTAGCTGCATTTGGCCAACTGATATTCTCATATGGTTTAGGCTATGCAATTGCAAGCACATATTCCTCTTACTTGGGGGACAATGCAAAACTGATTGACAATGCATGGATCATTGTTTTGGTAAGCCTTGTCTTTGAAGTATTGGTTTCAGTTCTCCTATTCGCAATTATGGGGTATATGGCATTAGGAAGGAATATTCCAATCACCAGTTTGGTCAGTGACGGATTTTCATTGATATTTGTTGTTTTCCCTAATGTATTCAATATAATGGACCCTTGGGTCTATATGGTTGCTCCAGCATTTTTCCTGCTTATATTCCTTGGCAGTTTAAGCACTGTTTTAGCCTTAATTGAACCATTATCCAATGGGATAAGTGAAAAATTCGGATGGACAAGGGACCGGGCTGTCAGGCAACTTGTTTTAGTTGGATTGTTTCTGTCATTCATATTCGCAACTGGTATGGGAGAATACCTTTTAAGAATTACAGACTCATTCATAACTCAATTTGCAATTATATTGGGAGTTCTTCTTGAAATAATCGTTTTAGGTTGGGTTTACGATATTGAAGACATACGTTCAGTCCTAAACGGCAATTCCTATATTAAAGTGGATAAGTCTTGGATAATTACAATTAAATTCATACTTCCAATAATTCTTACCGTTATCTGGATTTTAGGAGTTTACAATTTGATTCTTGTTGGAGATAGGCAAAGCTTGCTTGTGCAATCAGTCATAGCTTCAATATTTGTACTTGTTCCTTTAGCTTTAACTATCATTCCTTATAAAGGGGATTATTCTCTTGATTTGTCAGATAACAAAGGTGGAGTGAACTACTTCAAGGAAAAGGAATATGTTGAAAAGACCATTGATGATTATGCTGAAGAAGACCATAATTCATTGTTTGATAAAAACGGTTCATTTGTAAGTCCTTATAAGTCCTTAAGGAATAGGTTCAAAAGAGAGGATAATGAGGAGATAGATGAACTTGCTGAGGAAGACAAATCAAAATCCAGAAGATTGAATAGATTTGGAAGTTCAAAATCAAAATCAGGTAAAAATGTCTTAAGAAATGTTGATTTGTCCTCTGAAGAGTTTGATTCACCTTATGATGAAGACTTTGATGACAAATATAATCGCTATGGCCGTGATGATTCACAGTATGATCGTGATGATTCTCCTTCAGATAATGCCAAAAGGAAATCAAAATCACTATTTGATAAGATAAACATGTTCAATAGGGATAAAGGCGAATCTGACTTGGATGATGAATTTGAAGATATAAGCTTTGATGATGATTTTGGTAGTGGAGATTACATTTCCCCTATTAGGGATGAAGAGGATACTAAAAAATCAAGACATACATTTAAAAGCTCTAAGGATGCAGATGTTTTTGACAATTTAGAGGATTATGTTGAAAAGCCTAAGGCTAAGGCTAAACCTAAATCCAAATCAAAAGCCAAATCTAATACCAACTCTAATTCAAATTCAAAGACCAAATCCAAATCTTCTAAAAAGGCTAAAGTTGAAGAACTGCCTGAAGAGGAGTATGAGGATTTCAGTGATGACTTCTTTGATGATGGAGTATTTGGTGATGAAGGATATGAGTCCCTTTTGGATGATTATGTTGAAAAACCTAAGGCTAAACCTAAATCATCTAAAAAGAAATCAAAATCTGTTAAAAGAGAATCAATGGATGATGAAGATAGATATTATGACTATGAAGGAAAAGGGGCAGATTCTGTTTTCAATTTAGATGATTGATCTACCAAGCTTTTTGCTCTTCGTCCAAGCTTTTTGACCTTCGGTCAAAAACCTTGACCAAAACTTTTTCCTATTGTTGTGAGTATTTATTTTTTATTTTTAGTTTTTTAATCTTCTTTTTTTATTTTTATTTTTTATTTTTTCAGAAATTAAGTAACTTGTATAATTCTTTTCATTTTTTTAATTAATTTAGCTATTTTTATAATCCTTTTAATAATAATATATATAAAGATAAAAACATAATTAATATTATCTTAAAGAAAGGTGTATTATATGGATAAAAAAATGGCTATTTTAATAATTGCTGTATTTTGTTTATTATGTGTAGGTTCATACTTGATATTTGAACCTGGCAGGGATGTCACTTATCATCAAGTCAATTTAACAAATTCATGCTCTGCTAAAGTCCCTGTAACTGATCAAGTGTCTGAATATACGGATAATCTAGACATCCATTACTATTCTGACTATGATTATGGCCTTAACATTACAAGCTTTAATAATGGGTCTCCAGTAACCGGATCACAAGGGCTTCTAAGATTTAACAATATTAAAAAAGATGTTTTAGGTACTGAAAAAGCAAAGAATGGCAATTTCACTTATTATAAGAACAATAAGCTTGGAACTTACACTGTGTTTGTTGAGGATAGGATGTCAAATAACTTTATTTTAATGTCTTCTAAGGATTTGACCATTTTAAATACAGTTTATGATAGTTTAGAGGCAAGAATAGTTGTAGATGATTATGAGTTGCAGCAGATGTATTCAAACAATACCTCAAACAATTCATCTCGTTATTATTAAGCTTTTCAATTTTTTAATTTTTTAATTTTTTAATCATTAATTGAATTTTAATCGGTTCAATCTTTTATTTTACGGATTTCTTTTAATTTCATTAAGTGATAATATGAATACTGCAGAAGCATTGGTCAAATTGCTTGAAGATGATGGTGTCAAACATATATTTGGGCACCCTGGAGAACAGATACTTCCTTTTTACAAGGCTTTAAAGGATTCTTCAATTGAGCATATTTTAACAAGGCATGAACAGGGGGCTGCTCATGCAGCAGATGCATATGCCCGTTCATCAGGCAATTATGGATTATGCATTTCCACTGCAGGTCCTGGTGCCATGAACTTGGTTATGGGAGTTGCCACTGCATTTAAGGATTCCGTACCTCTTCTTGTCATCACCGGAGATAATGATTATTCCAAGAATGATGAGGATATCTTTCAAAATTCTCCAATCAACAGTGTTTTTGAAAACATAAGCATCAAAAGTTTTTATCCATCTTCTGGCATATCAGCTATTTTTAATTTAATTGAAGCTTTAGTCATGCTCCACAAATATCCTAAAGGGCCGGTTCACATTAATCTGTCCAAAGATGTTCTCCTTGAGGGCATTGACTTGGATGATATTGACTTAAAGGGAATAGTTGACTCTTTTGATCATGATATTTTTGAAGGTATCGGTTTGGATTTGGAAATATTCGATGAAAAGATTTTCAGCTTTGATGATTTCCATGAATTGGTGACTATATTTGATGATCATTTCATTTATTATGGTGGAAAATTGGTATTCGCTGATGATCTTTCCAAGAATTTCAACTCTTTTTCAAAAAATAATGTAAGTGATGTAGATAACAATATCAACTTAGCTATTGATAAATTCAAACTTTCACGAAAACCATTAGTCATTGTAGGAAATGGCATAGTTTGGGGTAAAGCTATCGATAAATTAAGCACTTTTGTAAGTAAAACATGGGTGCCTATCGCAACTACTTTTCACTCTAAAGGAATCATCAGTGAAAGCGATAAATTGAACTTGGGCATTGTTGGATTGAGAGGAACTTCACTTGCTAATTATGCATATGGGAATTCAGACTGCATTCTGGTTTTAGGTGCAAGATTATCTGAAAGGACCATTGCATCCTGTGGATATGATGATGTCAAGGATAAGATAATTCATGTGAATATTGATGATTATTGCCTTAAGGGAAATATTGACATTTCTATGGATGCATCAGACTTTTTAGATTTATTGTTGGCGGAATTGGAATCTAAAGAGTATAAGGATAAGGACTTCATATTGTATAATGATTGGATCAACGAAATTTACTCTCATTATGAAGAGTTGATTGTTGATGGAATTGATGATGTTGAGGATAATTACATTCCATTAAGGCCTCCTTATGCAATCAATAAAATAGTGAATGGCTTTAAAGGCAGCTATTTCCTATCAGATGCAGGCACTCATACAACATGGACAACCTTGCTTTCCAAAACTGATAAGTTTGGCAAGCTCTTGTTTTCAGGCGGATTTGGACCAATGGGTTATGGCTTGCCTGGGGCCATTGGTGTAGCTATTGCCCATCCGGATGATCAAGTCGTGGTCATATGCGGTGATGGGGATATTCAGATGGTAATTCAAGAATTGGCCACCATTAAGGAATATGACTTGAATGTGAACATTTTCATTATAGACAACTCTCAATTAGGCATCATTCGTCAATGGGAAGAAACGGTTTATGATATGGATAAGTATCAAATAGACTTGGGAAATCCTGATTTTGCAAAATTGGCTGAATCTTATGGAATCGATTCTGTGAAAGTGGAATCCAGAGAAGACCTTGATTTGGCAATTGATAATGCCTTTAATTCCAGTCATGCATTTTTGGTTGATGTATGTGTATGTGAAGAGAATATTCCATTGCCTAAATAGGATTGTCCTCTAAAAATTTTTCCAATAGTTCATTTTTATTTTTTTCAACAAAGGAATCATATTTCTCATCAATAGATTCCATTTGATAATCATATTCATTGCCCTTTTCAGTTTTAAGCAGATAGGCTATTGGTTCAATATCCATATGGGATATTAGATTTTTGGCATTTTCATTATTTTTAATCCTTTCCTTTATTTTTTTTATTCTAGTCTTGGATGGGTTCATATCAATTGAAATAATGTCTATTTTGAAAATAATGTAAATCCTATCATTTAATATGGGAATAGCTTCGCTAAATTCGTAGATTGTTTCTTTTTTAAAGCTATTTATTATCTCCATTCCATCCATTTTAACCACTTGATTCTTTTTTCCATATTCATTGTCAATCTTCTCAATTAATCTTCTCAGTTTCTATAAGATTTCCTTAATCAATTCTCTAATGTTCTTGTTAGCTAATAAGATCAAACCATGGATTAGTATAATTAATAAATTTATTTTTAATTCTATTTTTCCTTCAAAATCTATTATTTCTTCATTGAATCGAGGTTCTACAGTTAGAAATAGGGGATTTTTACTATTTACAATAGCTCCAATTGACCAAATCCAACTTGCTATTTTAACAGTACTTGTGTGGTCTGTAAGGCCAAGAATTAGGTTTCCTTCAATTTTCTTCACATCTATCGCTTTCAGAATGCTATTTAAGAAGTTTTTCAATTCTTCTTTTGAGTTTTTCAAGCCTTTTAGGATTGGTTTAATTTCTTCATATTTTTCCATTAAACCTTTTTCATCTTCATCTTCAAGGTCTTCCCAATCCTCATCATCTTCCTCTGCTTCCAAGGAGCCTGAATCTCTTCCTTTAGACCCTTCTCTTTTAAAAATAGGAATCTTAAGCATAGTCACTTTCAATAGGTATTTGGCTATGCCTTTTTCTTTTTCAACGGTTAGCAAGATTCTTATGCCATTGCATAAGATTATTGAAAATAGGATAATCAAGGCGATTATTATAATTAAAAAAAGATTGAAGTTCATTTTATCGCCTTTTAATATTCCATTTGTTTTCTAGATTCAATCTAGATTTATTCATCGTCCACTTCAATGTTCAGTTCATCTTCCACTTCATCAACTATATCTTCCGCCTTTTCCTTTATTTCCCCATCCTGGATTTCAACTTCAGTCACATCATCGACATTTATGTAAGAGTCTTCACTGTTTTGGGAAGGGACTAAATCTTTTATGATGTCAGTTAAAATCAATCCCAATTCATTTAATGCCTTATTGCTTTCATTTCCTTTTGTTAAATTGACTGTTCTAATTCCTTCGACTCCAGTTTTGCCTTTTGTCACAACAACCATTGTAGTTGGTTCAACGCTTAATCCTGCCCCAGTACCGGTTATTTCATTTTCCTTTTTATGTTCTCCTATTCCAAAGCCCACTGCAGCTTTGGATACTGGGATTAATATTTTATCTTCGGTTTCAATTGGCTCTCCAATGTAGTTGCTGATATTGATAAGTTTTCTCAATTCCTCTACAGTAGTTTTAATTGGTGTGTCATCAATCATTTTTTGACTCCTTGTTATTTATTTTTAATAAAAGTTAGATTTCTTTTTAATAATTATATTTTCTTATAAATTCTTTATATAGTTTTGTTATTATTTTGGTATTTCTAAAATTTTAAAAAAGGTAATGGTGTTAATCAATTAAAATAAAATTAGTAAAATTAGTAAAATTAGTAAAATTAGTAAAATATGTAAAAATTATGTAAAATGGGTAAAAATGTAAAATAGGTAAAATAGCTAAATATGTAAAAAAAAAATAAAAAATAAAGGAAAAATAAAAAAGGAAAATTGGAATTTAATCTAAATGTAATGATCAGCAAGAGCTGCTACACCTGCACCTGCATCTTCAACTAAACCTAATCCCTTTAAGGTTAATCCTAATGCAGTAAAGGTAATGGCTAATTCTTGGTAATTGATTACACCCATGTGTCCAATTCTGATGATGTTTCCTTTAAGATGGTCTTGTCCACCAGCTAATTGAACTTTATATTTGTTTAACATGGTTCCTCTGATGTCATCGTCAGTTACACCTTCAGGGATGTTTACTGCAGTTACAGTTGCAGAGGATACCGCTTCATCAGGGAATAATTCAAGACCTAAAGCTTTAACCGCATCTCTTGATGCAGCTGCTGCTTGGTGGTGTCTTGCTACACTGTTTTCAAGTCCTTCTTCATGAATGACTTCGAGAGCTGCTTTCAATCCGTAGATTAATGAAACAGATGGGGTGTAAGGAGTTTGAGCAGGAGTTTTATTACCATTTGCTCTGTATTTAGGCATGTTTAAGTAGTAGTTGTTAGGTTCTACTTTTTCACATGCTGCCCATGCATCATCATTGAAGGTAATGGCTGCAAGTCCAGGTGGTGCAGCGAGACATTTTTGGGATCCTGTTACACAAGCGTCAATGTGGAATTTGTCTACATCCACGTAGTCTCCACCTAATGAGGATACGGTATCTACAATAAATAATGCGTCATGGTTTTTCATTACTTCCCCTACTTCCTGAATAGGTGCAGCCACTCCAGTGGATGTTTCGTTGTGAACCATGGTTACAGCCTTGATGTCTTCATCAGCTTCCAAAGCTTCTTCCACTTGGTCAGGGGTTACAGCAGTTCCCCATTCAACATTTAAAGGCACTGATTCGATTCCATGGTAATTTGCAATTTCTGCAAATCTTTCTCCGAATTTTCCTCCAATAACATTCAATACTTTGTCTCCTCTGTTAACAAGGTTAGAAAGAGCTGCTTCCATTGCAGAAGTTCCTGAACCAGTAAGGATGTAAGAATCATTTTCAGTTTGGAAAGTTTTAGACATCAATTGAGTGGTTTCAGTATAGATTTCTCCGAATTCGTCTCCTCTGTGGTTTACAACAGCTTTTCCCATCGCTTGCAATACTCTTGGGTCTGCAGTTGTTGGACCTGGGAGCATTAATAATATTTCGTTCATTTATTCTCCTCCAATATATAATAAGAATTATGAGCTTGAGTGGATAATTTTTAATTGTTTTTTATTAGATTTATTATTATTTTAAACTTATAATAATATGTCAAGCCATATATAACTTTTCTTTTTAATAGTTTTTAAATATTTTGTCGGCACTTTCATTTCTTTATTAGGTTAATCTTTAGGATGCACTTTCTTTTCTTTATTGGGTTAACACTTAGGGCAATTTTTATAAGTGACTTTATAAAGATTAATATTTGAGGTTTTCTTATGAGTTTCAGAACAAAAAGAGTGCTGATGTCCACTCCACTTATTGCAATATTCGAGTTTTTCCTCATGAAATACTTGTTTTTGTTGTTCGGAGGATTAGATGATTCATATTTGCTTTCATTAACATTTCTTTTTGTTTTATTGAATACAGTGCCTATGTTTTTTGAAGAGAAAAAATCCAGATTCATAACAAGAGCGTTGGATGAGATATCCGGATTTTGGATTTGGATGTCCTTGTTTTTCTTCTTTGACATTCTATTCATTTACATCATTGGGGCCTTTGTGGAAATTCCATTTTATCTTATAGTTGCACTTCTTCTATTGGTTCCTATAATAACAGTCTATAGCTATTGGCATGCTCATAGGATCATTATTCATGAGAAAACAATTGAGATTGACAAGATCAATAAGGAGATTAACGTTGTTCATCTATCTGATGTTCATTTTGGAGCAATCAGGCATAGGAAAATCATTTCAGACTTAAGGGATAAGCTAAATGAATTGTCCTCTGTTTGTGATTTGGCTATCATATCTGGAGACTTGGCAGACGGTTCATGTGTAGTTGAAGAGGATGATTTTCTGCCCTTGAAAGATGTGGATATTCCGATTGTCTTCACAGCAGGAAACCATGACTTTTATCCAGGGATTGAAAATGTTTATAATGCTTGCAGGAAAGCCGGAATCATTGTTTTGGATAATGAGGGAATGGAATTTGAGGACTTGAATATCTTTGGATTGACATACAGCTTTGAAGAGATTGAATCAGTAAGTGAAAGTGATTTGAAAGCATTCATTCGAGAGGATAAGGTGAACATTATCAATTTCCATGTTCCCAAAAACTGGGAAGGCTTTTTAAGATTAGGCTTTGACATTCAATTGTCTGGCCATACTCATGGAGGGCAGTTCTATCCAGTTGTTTGGATAGGTGATATGATTCTGTATAACAGAGGTCTTTTTAAGTCTAAAATAGGTGGAAAAGATAAGTATTTGCATGTTACAACTGGTGTAGGATCTATGGATTATCCATTCAGATGGGGAACTGACAGTGAACTTGTCATATTGAAATTAAGGAAGAAAAATTAATATTATCTTTTAATTTAATAATTCGTAATTCATTATAATTCATGATTCATTATAATTTATAATTCATAATTGTCATATCATATTATTATTGTTGCATTATCTTATTATATCATATTTATTTAAGGGGTTTAAATGGTTAAAAGGCGAGTTAAAAAGAATGGGGATGAAATATTTCCTCTTGGTATAGGGGCTATGAGACTTCCCACCAAAAACAATTCAATAGATAGGGAAAAAGCTCAGGAATTTATTTTATATGCTATTGAAAAGGGAGTGAACTATATTGACACTGCCTATGCATATCATGGTGGAGAAAGCGAATCATTTTTAGGAGACATCTTAAGCTTGTCCGGTTCTGATGGAGTGAAATATAGGGATAAGGTTAAATTGGCCACTAAACTCCCTTCATGGATGGTAAGGTCAAGAGAGGATATGGATGCATTTCTAAATGAGCAGTTAATAAAGCTTCAGGCTGATTTCATTGATTACTATTATGTTCATAGCGTTGACTGGTCAACCATTCTAAGACTTAAGGATTTAGGACTTTATGAATTTTTAAAAAGTGCAAGAGAGGATGGTAAAATCAGGAATATTGGTTTTTCCTATCATGGGTCTCCACATGAATTCCAAACTTTGATTGATGATTTCCCTTGGGATATGGTGCTTGTACAATACAATTATTTGGATGTCAATGCTCAGGCAGGAATTCGTGGAATTCAATATGCATATGAAAATGACATTGCAGTGTTTGTTATGGAACCTTTAAAAGGAGGGCTTCTTGCTGGTGAACTCCCTCAAGAAGTAAGTGCTTTATTTGATGAGGTGGATTCAAGCAAATCCTCTGTAGATTGGGCTTTAAGTTGGCTTTTCAATCAAAAGGAAATCACTTGTGTACTCTCTGGAATGGGGTCTCTTGATCAAATGAAGGAAAATATGGCCATTGCAGAGAGAGTTGAAATTGATTCATTGTCTGATGATGAAATAGATGTATTGGATAAGGCACAAGGTATTTTCAACTCAATGATGAAAATCAATTGCACTGGCTGTGGCTATTGTCTCCCTTGTCCTAAAGGAGTCAATATTCCTGATTGCTTCAATGTCTATAATGAAAAGTATTTGTTCAATAAGAAGGCATTCGGTGCACTTCCACATGCTATGATTAATTATTATATGGTTGTTGGGGGAATAACCAATAAGCAGGCAAGTGCAGGGCTTTGCAATCATTGTGGCAGATGCAAAAGATTATGCCCTCAGTCCCTCGACATTCCAAATGAATTGGATAGGGTAAAGTCAGAGTTTGAACTCTTCGGATTCAATTATCAAATCAGATTTGTAAAGAATGTTGCAATGCCTTCAATTAATAAGATATCTAAAGTTTTCGACTTTTTTAAGCATTTTTAGATATTTTCTTTTCTTTTTTTAATTAATTTTTATTCTTTGCTTATTTTTTAAGATTTTAATTTAATTTTTTTTAGTTATTCTAACTTTTTTTTAGTTATTTTAGTTATTTTTTTAGTTATTTTAACTATTTTGTTGTTTCATCTATTTTTTAAGTATTTTAGCTACTATTTTATTTTTCAGTTAATTTATATTTTTCATGAAATCATTTAAGAATTTATAAGTATTATTAAAAATAAAATATATTCAAGAAAAAACTTAAGAGAAAATTTTATGAGGTCTTTTTATGAAAAACATTTTAATATCCAATGATGATGGTGTTCTTGGCCCAGGTATTCTAGCCAATAAACAAGCGCTTGAAGACTTTGCTAATGTTACCGTTGTAGCTCCTCAAGAGAATAACAGTGCTGTAGGCCGTAAAGTCAACATTATGAAGCATATGTATTTAAAAGAGTATGAATTGGATGATGGAAGCATTGCTTATGGATTGTCTGGAACTCCTGCAGATTCTGTCAATGTAGGTATTAATTATGTTTGCAGCGAAAAGCCGGATCTTGTTGTAACTGGAATCAATCCCGGAATCAACATAAGCAGATTTCAAATCACTACATCTGGAACAGTTTGTGCGGCACTTGAGGCAGTTGGACTTGGAGTGCCTGCAATTGCATGTTCCCTGTTTTTGGATGATGATTGCTTTAAGCAGGATGAAGATGGCAATTGGTATGTGGATACAGATTATAGCTTTGCTCAAGAGATTCTTGCTAAAGTGGTTAAGAAGGTTTTGGATGAAGGTCTTCCTGAAGGAGTTGATCTCTTTAACTTGAATATTCCTTCCAAGCCATTGTCTGATAAGATTAGGATAACCTCTCTTGCAGATAGAATGCTTGACTTTAATATCCTTGAGAGAGTGGATGATGATGGGAATGATACTGTCATGAACGTTCCTCAATTGATTGAAGAATATGAAGAGGGAACTGATGGATACTGCTTATTGGTTGAAAGAA
Organism: Methanobrevibacter olleyae; assembly: GCA_015063035.1. Classification (GTDB taxonomy): domain Archaea; phylum Methanobacteriota; class Methanobacteria; order Methanobacteriales; family Methanobacteriaceae; genus Methanobrevibacter; species Methanobrevibacter olleyae_A. The sequence continues at coordinate 12,260 of SUTG01000022.1, read as the reverse complement.
GGCCTAGCTTGACTCCTTTAAGCGTTGATTTTGGTGGTAAAATCACTGGATTGGATGATTGGGAATTTTAATTTTTAATTTATCATATTTTTAAGTTATAAGATTTTTAAGTTATGAGATTTTTAGACCATAATATTTTTAAATCATTATCATAATTATTAAAGGTGTAAATATGGATTTTAATGAATGGGAAGGATGGTATAAGGAAATTCTTGAAACTCTTGGATTTTCAAGGGAAGGTGATGAGAAAACCGCGGCACTTTTGGATAAGATTCTTGATGAAAAAGGTTGCTTGACCATTGAGGAGTTCTTTGATGAAATCATGGAGAAAAAGGACACTTCAAAATTCATTGTTTTTGGTGCAGGCCCTTCCATAAAGAAGCATATTAAATATGTGAAGGAAAATTATGATTTGGATGAATATCTTATTGTTTCTGCAGATGGGGCTACAACTGCAATGCTTGAAGATGATCTTGTTCCAGATATTGTTGCCACTGATTTAGATGGTAAAATGGAGGATTTGTTGGCTGCAAATTCATTAGGGTCCTATTTTGTCATACATGCCCATGGAAACAATGAAGAGCTTATCGTTAATTGGACCACTAAGTTTGATAAAATACTCGGAACCACCCAATCTGTACCTATAGGCCATTTATACAACTTTGGAGGATTCACTGATGGTGATAGGGCAATGTTCTTCACTCTTGCATTAGGATGTGAGGAAATGGTTCTTGCAGGAATGGACTTTGGAACAACTGTCACCAAATATTCAAGACCTAACATTGAAGGGGAAACAGGTCCTGCAGATGAGATCAAGACCAAAAAATTAATCTTTGCAGAAAGATTGCTTAATTGGATAAAAGAGAATACTGATGTAAAAGTGATTAATTTAGTTGATATTGACAAATAATCATTTTATTCATCTTTTCTTTTTTAGTAAAAACAGCAGTTAAAAAAATCTTAAAATTAATAATTATGAAAAAAGTTTTATAAAAAAAGTTTTTCAAAATTCAAGTTAAGAATTCCATTGGAATTCCTAACATTAAATTTTTCCCATAATACAAATCTGGAGTCTAAATAGAACTCTTTAATTAGTATTATATTTTCATGTTATATAAAATTTTATATAGTGAAGGAGAAAAACCTTCAATTTGGTATTTATTTTTATTATAAATAAATATGGTAGTTTTTTTAACTTAAAAATTATCTTAAAATTGTTATTTTGGTTTAATATTGTTATATTTTTCTTATTTTATTATAATATTGTTTTTATATAGTAATTATTTAAATCCCTCTCCTTTTTTACTAATTTTTATAATTCTATTGGATTTTTTATTTAAATTTGTATGCCTTTATTCAAAATTAAAGAACTTTTTTATATAAGTTAACATATAATAAACTATATGGCAATAGAAGATATTTTAATGGGAGATGAAACATTATTCCAAAACATAAATGCATTTAATCCGGATTATATGCCTGAAAATTTTAATTTTAGGGACAGCCAAATGGAAGGGATGGCCATGTGCATTAGGCCAGCCATTCAAGGTGGGCGCCCTACCAATTCAGTGATTATGGGATCATGCGCTACAGGGAAAACAACAGCGCTTAAAAAGGTTTTTGAATTGGTTGAACACACTACTGACAAAGTGGTTTGCTGTTACATTAATTGTCAATTGCACACAACACGTTTTGGAATCTTTTCTCAAATTCATAAAAAATTATTTGGACATCAGCCTCCAGAAACTGGAGTTCCTTTTTCAAGAGTGTATGAAAAAGTCATGAACAAGCTTTCTGCTGACAATAAAGCATTGGTTGTTGCTTTTGATGATGTTAATTACTTATTCCAAACACAACATGCAAATAAGATATTTTATGATATTTTAAGGGCTTATGAGGAATTTGAAGGAGTGAGAACAGGCATTTTTGCAATTCTTTCAGATTTGGAATTCAGATATGCTCTCGATAAGAATGTAAATACCGTATTCATTCCTCAAGACATTACATTCCAGCCATACACCTATTCTGAAATATTCAGCATTCTTCAAGACAGAGCTAGGGCAGGATTCTATCCTGGAGTGATTTCCGATGAAATCATTGAAGAGATAGCTAATCACACCATTGAATTGGGAGATTTAAGGGTTGGAATTGACCTTCTTAGAGTATGTGGTAATATTGCAGAAGCGAATGCAAGCAGATCCATTACTTTAGAGCATGTTGAAGAGGCAGTATCCAAACAAGGTTCCATTAATCTGATGGAAACCATAAATTCCTTAAATGACATTGAAAGGACTTTGCTAAGGGCAGTTGTTGATAGTGATGAGATCTTGACTGCTGGTGACTTGTCTAAACAGTTTAAGGAAGAGGCAGGAGTTAGCTATGCTACTTTCAACAGGACTCTTGAAAAACTTGAATTCTTAAGATTGGTGGACACTAAATTCACTGGAAAAGGAGTTAGAGGAAATTCAAGGGAAATTATTTTAAGATTTGCTCCTGAGGATATTAAACGATGTAACCTCTAAATTTAATATCCTACCTTTCAAACTTTTAAAAAAGTTTGAACAAAACTTTTTCTTTTTTTATTCTTTCACTATTCTTAATTAGAATTCTATTTTTTATTATTTTCAAAAAGGATATAAAATTATAAATCTAAAATAGCTCTAAGCTTAAAGACACCCTCATCTTCTTTTACACACATTTTATGAAAAGTGATTGCCTTGACTTCAGATTTTGGGGTATGAACATTCCAATCTATTTCTTCACCACAAGCAAAACAAGTCAATTTATAATTTTCTAAATTGGAAGATTCGTTGTCAACTATTTTTTCAATATTCACTTTAAAATCAGAAAAAAACAGGAACTCTGTATCCTGAAGGAACAAGAGCTCTTCTAAATAATCGTATAAAAGGGAAACCAAATCCTCTGAAACTATTTCGAATTCTCTAGATTCCTCTTTTTTTACTTTGCTTATATCGGTTATAACATTGAACATAGCGAACCCTGCATTTTCGTATGCCTCGTTTAGGGATTTCCCATAGGCATGAAATCCAATGTCTGCAGTGACATCAAAATAGTCATATCCCTTTAATTTTGATTCATTATTCTCCATAGCTATGCACCAATATTAATTTTAACAATTTATTATTTAACTTTAATATTATATAAATTCCTTGAAAAATCAGGGTTGAAAATCGTTTTTCATCTTCATAATAAATACACTTGAAATCCAACCCAATATTAGTTTTCAAATGCTCTCTTTCTCTTTTTTTATATATGCTTTAGAACTTAGTAATATTACAGAGAGAAAATTCATAAGAAAACTTAAATTAAAATGAGGTGAAAAAATGATAAAGCATACTAACACTATTTGTGACTTAAGAAGAAAAAACAGAATTACCGATCCTATGAACTTCCACAACCTTAGAATCGATTTTAAAGATTGCATGGTAATATTTGTAGTTCTTACAGTATTACTTTTATCTATTTTAGCTGTTAGCGCAGCTCCAAGCCCAGAAATGATGAGCTGGGTATAATTAAACAAATGAAACCAAACCCATTGTTTATTAAAGGATGTAACCATATAGGATAAAAACTACTAAAGATTTATGAATATTATCGTGCAATTTCTTAAAAAAGAACATCTCATAAATATTTAGATTTTATAAATTACATAGTTTACATCCTTTAATCAATGTGTTTTAAAGTTAAATTATTTATTTTCATTTTATCATTTTTTAAACACTAAAAACTCAATAACCATCATTTGATCCTTTACACCATACATCAATTTTTACTTTTTTTTATTTTAGTTGGTATATGATTAGAGCATATATTGATTTTTTACTTTTTTTTTAGTTTAGTTTGTATATGATTAGAGCATATATTGATTTTTTACTTTTTTTTTTAGTTTAGTTTGTATATGATTAGAGAGGTATTGATTTTTCACTTCTTTTAGATGCGTTGAGTTTATGCAATTTTTAAAAGCATTTTTTCAAATATCTATTTTTTGATTTTGTTAGTTTTAATTTCAACAATTAATTTTAAATGTATTATAGAACATAACTATAATATTATATTAAAAATTATATTAGAAATTATATGGAATTTGATTAGAATTTATATTAAATATAATTGAAATTCATAATTTTTATACAAAAAATTTTTATACAAACTTATTATTTTAAATTAAATTGTTATTTTAACTTATTCAGTGATATTTATGTCAGTTAAGGAAAATCTTGAAAAGGTAAGAGACAATGTATGGGAACTTCCAAGTAGCTATAAAAAGGAAATGAGAGTTCCTGGAAGATTGTATCTTGATGATGAATCCGTTAGGGATATTGAAGATGGAGCTCTTGAACAAGTGGCAAATGTAGCTTGCATGCCAGGTATTCAAGGTGCATCAATAGCTATGCCAGACATTCACTTTGGATATGGTTTCAGCATTGGTGGTGTAGGAGCTTTCAATTACAATAATGGTGTTGTAAGTCCTGGAGGAGTAGGTTTTGACATTAACTGTGGAGTTAGAATGCTTAGAACTAACTTGACAGAAGATGAAATCAAGCCTAAGCTTAAGGAGCTTACTGAGGTATTGTTTAAGAACATCCCATCAGGTGTAGGAAGCAAAGGTCAAATCAGGCTTAAGGACAACGAGATCAATGAGGTTTTAGACTACGGTGCTTGGTGGGCTGTAGAACGTGGATTCGGTTGGGAAGATGACCTTAAGTTCTTGGAAGAAAACGGTAGAATGAAGGATGCTGAATCTGCTATTGTAAGTGATAAGGCTAAAAAAAGAGGTATTCCTCAGTTAGGTTCATTAGGTTCTGGAAACCACTTCCTTGAAGTCCAAAAAATTGAAGAGATTTATGATGAAACTGTAGCAAAGGCATTTGGCCTTGAAGCAGGATCAATAGCTATCATGATTCACAGTGGTTCAAGAGGATGCGGCCACCAAATCTGTTCTGACTATTTAAGACAAATGGATAAGGCTTATAGAAATTATAAAATCAATATTCCTGATAGGCAATTGGCATGTGCGCCTATTGATTCAAAAGAGGCACAAGGCTACTTGAAGGCTATGGCTGCTGGTGCCAACTATGCATGGGCAAATCGTCAAATGATGTCTCATTGGGTTAGGGAATCCTTTGAGGAAGTGTTCTCTCGCAGTGCTGATGATATGGGCATGAGCACCATTTACGATGTTGCACACAACATTGCTAAAAAGGAAGTTCATAAGGTAAAAGGTTCCCATATGGAAGTTCTTGTTCACAGAAAAGGGGCCACTCGTGCATTTGGTCCTGGAAGACGTGAAATTCCTAAGGAATACAGAGACGTAGGGCAGCCGGTATTGATTCCTGGAACTATGGGTACTGCTTCTTACATATTGCATGGTACTGATGTGGCTATGGAAGAGACATTCGGATCAACCGCTCATGGTGCTGGAAGAGTCCTATCAAGAACTGCAGCTAAAAAACAATTCACTGCAGAAGGAATCGAAAAGGAATTGAATGCAAAAGGAATTCATGTAAAAGCAAATTCCGCTCCTGTCTTAGCTGAAGAAGCACCTGGTGCTTATAAGAATGTTGATTCAGTTGTCAAAACATCTCACGATGCAGGAATTGCTAAATTAGTTGCAAAAGTTGTTCCTTTAGCAGTTACAAAAGGATAATATTATCCTTTTCTTATTTTATTTTGAATTTTTGATTTATTTATTAAAATAGTTTCTTAATTTGTTAAAATATTTTATACGTTTGTTAAAATGTTTTATTAATTTATTAAAATAGTTTCTTAATTTGTTAAAATATTTTATACGTTTGTTAAAATGTTTTATTAATTTATTAAAATAATTATTTTTTTATTTTTGTTGAGGTTATCATATGATTGGAATTATTGGCGGTAGTGGAGTAGAGGAAATAAGTGAATTGGCGGATTCAACTGAAACCAAAGTTGTTGAGACTGAATATGGCTCTGTTGAGGTTTCCCTTTTAAGCATTGGGGATAAGACAGTTGCTTTCTTACCAAGACACTCTGCAGGTCACACTTGCCCTCCACATAAAATCAATTTTAAGGCAAACATTATGGCACTTAAGGAGTTAGGAGTCACTCAGATCATGGCTACAAATGCTGTAGGTTCACTTGATTTGGATATTGGCCCAGGATCTATAGTTCTCCCAGATGACTTTTTGGATTTCACTGTAAATAGGGATAGGACTTTCTATGATAATGAGGTTATTCATATAGATATGACTGAACCCTTCTGTAACAGATTAAGAGGAGCTATTTTGGCTAATTCTGGATGTGTAAATGGGCCTGTGGTTGATGGAGGAACAATTGTATGTACCGAAGGACCAAGATTTGAAACTCCTGCTGAGATTAAAATGTTTGGCATACTTGGAGGATCAATTGTTGGCATGACCACCTTGCCTGAAGCGGTTCTTGCAAGGGAAAAGGAAATGTGTTATGCTCCTATAGCTGTTGTTTCCAATTATTCAACTTCCATTTCCCCCACTAAATTGAATACTGATGAGGTTTATGGGATAATGGCTAAAAAGAAAGGGGAATTAATTAAATTATTGTTCAACACAATCAAGGAATTGTCAAAAGAGTGTGATTGTGAGTGTCATCACATTTTAGATGATGCTCATATGTAGTTAAACTTTTTTTATAATTTTTAATTAATTTTTTATTTTTAACTATTTTTTCTTATTTTATTGTGCTTTTTTTAGCTTTAATTTTATTTTTTTCAATAAATTCAAAACCTTTATATGCAACCAAGTTTATATAATTGTTACCATATCAACCACATAATCTAAAATTTTCAATCATGTTAAAACGAGGGTGTTTTCATGTTTGGATTTAGTTATTATAGATTTAATGAAGGGGGCATGAATCTATAATTGTGGTTGATTACACCAATAGATCATCATAATAGAGTTTCATCATATTAAATCACTCCTATATTTCGTTTGTTCATAGTATCAACTCATTTGTGCCTTTGTATTTTGTTTGCATTTTTTCGTTATGATGATTTTTTGGGAGAACTTGGTTGGGATATTATTTAATAGGTTTCAAGGGGGCCTATTTTATAATTGGGTGGGTTGTTCTTATTTAACGTATTTTGTTGTCGAATGAATTTTCATCTGTGAGGTGTTTTAATGAATGATTTTGGTTTAGTGCAATTGATTTGGATTAAGAGATTGGTAAGTGAAACAGCTAGGATAAATACTTTAATTGAATGCAACAGATTATCTGAAAGAGACGTGAACAGATATAAATCTGTCATTTCAGCTATTGATGACTTCTGTGCATTTGTAATTAACTCCCAAAACTGGAGAGATGTCAAAAATATCTCAAGCATTGTTGATGAAGTTGAAATGGTTTTGTTCCAACATTTCTATGAACAGATAGGTGCTTTTGAAGATGAGGAAGTTCATTTGGATTTATCTGGTGGTGATGAACTCAATCTCAGATTTGAAAATCCATTCATTGAGAATCAAAGGTTTGGTGTAATTGATGATAATGATTTTGAAAAGGTTATCAATGGGCCTGTATTGGAAGGGGATATTGTTGAAATCCCTAATGAGTTTGAATTTGAAATAAATGATGAAAATCCATTATTGGAGCTTTTTGACATGAAACCTGATGAATCCCGTGAGATTTCTGTAGTGGATTTTATAAAGATCCTTACTCAAAATCAAGAAGGCCTCAGTTTCACTTTGGCTCCAGAAGCATTTCCAGATGAAGAGGATATCTTAAGTGAAGATGAGGAAGTTTCATTGGAGGAATTCATTGCACACCTTATTGATTTCAGCTCTTCAAAAGGCAGGGACTTCGGCATATTTGATTATAATGATGATTTTGATTAAATGAATTCATCATTTCTTTTTACTATTTTTTACTTATTTTAGCTTGTTTCAATTATTTTAAATTCATATCTTAAATTCAATTCTAAATTCTACTTTTAGTTTTCATTCATATTTCGCTAATGAATATGTCTTCTATTTTCACATCAAACTTATGGGCTATTTTAAAGGCAAGTTCAAGTGATGGATTGTATTTGTCATTTTCAATAGCCACTATGGTTTGTCTGCTGACTCCCAATTCATTTGCCAATTCCTCTTGGGTAATATTCTCAATGGCTCTGTAAATTCTTAGATTATTTCTCATATTTGCCCTCTTTTTTATAAATTGATTTGAATTTTAAAATATTATGTAAAGTTATATTTACTTATTGTATAAATATATTTACTTTATGTTAAATATTATTTACTATTCCTATGTATTTATATAAGATTATGAATATATATTCAAAATGTAATTTGATATAAATAAAAAATAAGGTAGTTGATAATATGGAAAAAGCTTTAACTTTAAAATATACTTGTAAAGATTGTGGATTCACTTGGATTACCTTAAATGGTGAACACTCAATCTGTCCTAAATGTCACAGTGAAAATATTGAATTTCTAGAAGAAGTGAAAGATTTGGATATTGATGCAATTCTTGCTCATAATAAAAGGAGAGGTGGATGTTGCGGATCAGCACGTGGAAAAGGTCCTTTAACCTGTGGTAAACCTATGCCTGATCATGCTAATCCAAATATCCCGCACCATCACCATGATAAGAAAACTTGTTGTGGTTATAACGAATAGTTAAAATTTTTACCCTCAAATTTATTTTCTCTCCTTTTATTTATTTTCTTTTCTTTTATCTTTTGGAGTTGAGGGTTCTTTTTTTATTTTCTTTTATTTTCTTTTATTTTTTCAAAAATTCCAATTTGATTTTTTCTCTTTTTTAAACAATTAAATGTTCCACCTTTCATTTTTCTTAATTAATCCCTATTTTGCCCTATTTTCTCAAGTTCCCCTAATTTAAATAATAAAATATTTATTATAAATGGAATATAAATTAAAATATAGGATATATCGGTTGATTATTAAGCGATTTAAGTAATTGGCTGATTAGACTTATCAAAATTATTTAAATAATTTAGATTCTATATTTTTTGAATTATCAAACATGAACATTTTCTTTTGGAGGATTTTGATGAATAAAAGTGATTTGAAAAGAGACCATTATATGTTGAAAGGTCCCCTTGCTAAGCAAGGTTACGACTGGTGGTGGCATTCATTAACTGCTTACAATAAGGAAACTGGTGAACCAAGACCATTCTTTATAGAATACTTTGTATGTAACCCAGATTTGGCTGAAGATGAACCTACCTTAGGTCAAGACCCTAAAAACATTGAAGCGGGCAAAAGACCTTCATACTGTATGTTGAAGGTAGGAGCATGGGGTAAAGAACCTAAACAGATCCATAATTACTATTCCATGAAGGATTTCTCATGTCCTGATGACAAATTGGACATTAAAGTTGGAGAATACAGCTTAACTGAAACCCATATGACCGGATACTGTAAAGTCACTGAAGAGGAAGCACGTGAACATCCGGAATACATGTGTGATGCAGGAGAAATGAAATGGGATTTGGACATTGACAAGCAAATCACTTTTAATGTCGGTTATGGTGCTAGCGGTTTCTTCAGGAAATTGAATTCATTTGAAATGTTCTGGCATGCTGAAGGAATAAAGACCCAATACAGCGGTACCATTGAAATGGATGGTGTTGAATATGAAGTCATTCCTGAAAAATCCTTTGGATATGCGGATAAGAATTGGGGAGCAGACTTTACAAGCCCTTGGTTATGGATTTCCTCATGTAATTTAACAAGTTTAATCACTGGCAAAAAGCTTAACAATTCTGCTTTTGAAGCAGGTGGAGGAAAACCTAAGGCATTTGGAATTTCCCTTCCTCGTAAACTATTGATTGGATTATACTATGAAGGAAAAATGTATGAATACAACTTTGCAAGATTCTGGAACAATGTCCATCAAGAGTTTGGATTTAAGGAAGGCAAGGAAGAAAACGAATGGTTCATCAATGCAAGTAATTGGAACAGCAAAATTGAATTGAAACTATACTGCAAACGTGATGAAATGTTGCTTTTCAATTATGAGGCACCTACCGGTAAAAAGCTTCATACCCGTCTTTGGAATGGTGGTAACGGTTACGGTGAAATCAAATTGATGAAAAAGGATGGAACCTTGATTGACCATATAAAAATAGAAAATGCAGGTTGTGAATACGGAGAATATGATGATGATAGAACTCACAATATTATAGATGACAGATAAGTTATCTATAATATTATTTTTTTTATCATATCAATTCCTTAATTAATTTAATATTTATTATTTTTATAATTGTTATATTATTCCAGTGTTTTATGATTAATTTTGTTTAAGAGAGATATTATGTTATTTAGCGATATAATTGCATTGATTATTGTTTATCTTTATGTAGTTGTCATATTCCTATTGGCAGAAAAGGTTTTAAAGAGCAAACCTGAAGTTTCTCGTAAGTTTGTTCATATCATGGTTGGTAATATGATATTTGCCATGCCATTCTTCTCAGACCCTTCAATCTTGCTTTGGTTTATCACATTGCCTATAACAATTGCGCTGTTCTTCTTGACAGAGTACTCACCAATCACAATCCATAATAGCGTAACTGAATCAGGTCATGCATTGGGATTGTTCTTCTATGCAGGAATTTGGTCATTATTGCTTTTGGTATTCCCAATTTTAATAGATCCTAATTTGCTTTGGATTGTAGCATTAGCTATTGTTCCTTTAGTATACGGTGATGGATTTGCAGCTCTTGTCGGTGCAAAATGGGGAAAAATCAAATACCATGTATTCGGTGGAGAAAAAACCATTGCAGGTTCCCTTGCAATGCTTGCAGTAACTGCAGTTTTATCCGTATTCGTATGGGTATTTTATGGTGCAATGGGATACACACTTCCAGAACTTAATTTCTGGTACATATTGATTATTTCTGCAATTGCAACTGTTGCTGAAGCTATCAGTTATGGTGGTATCGATAACCTTACCGTACCTTCTGTAACTGCAATTCTATATTATTTGGTTGCAACTGTATTATAAAATGTTATCACTTATTGTGATAACCTTTCTTTTTTTGTTTTTGTTTATATAATCATTCTTATTTTTCAATCTCTTTTTATCGATATTTTCATTTTTTGGAAGTTCTATAGTTCATATTTTTCAATGCTTTTTTGGGTATCAGGAGTTTATCCTCATTCGATTAAAAAAATATGCATTTGTTGAAATTTTTTGCATTTTACTAAAATATATTCATTTTGTTTATTTATTTATATCATTATTAATTGTTTGTTTATTTAAAAAGAAAATTTTATATAAATTATTCAATAAATTAACTATTAACAACCCATAATTTTTCAAAAGAATTCTACTTTCCATTTATTCTTTTATTTTTTTCATTTTTCATTTTTCATTTTTGAAAATTTATGGGTTAAGAATATAGGTGATATTATGGCAAGATTAGAAGATAAAGTTGCAATTATTACTGGCGCTACTGCTGGTATGGGTAAAGCGATGGCAGAACTCTTCTCTAAAGAAGGAGCTTCCGTAGTCTTATTTGCAAGAAGAGAAGAAAGATTGCAAAATTTAGTTGCAGAAATTGAAGATGCTGGTGGAAAAGCTGTCTATTATGCAGGAGACATTTCCAAACAGGAAGATATTGATGCATTAGTGGACTTGGCTATAAATGAATATGGTAAAATCGACATAGCCATCAATAATGCAGGAATTATGGATAACTTCAAGACTATTGTAAATGTTGATGATGAAAAATGGAATCAAGTCTTCGACGTTAATGTAACAGGACCTATGAGACTTTATAGGGCAGTAATTCCTAAAATGCTTGAAAATGGAGGAGGTTCCCTTGTAACTGTCGCTTCCATTGGAGGATTATACGGTAAGGTAAGCGGTACTGCATATACAGCATCTAAGCATGCAGCAATTGGTATGTCCAAAAGCACTGCTTGGCTATATGCTAAACAAGGCATCCGCTGCAATGTGATTGCTCCTGGAGGAGTGAACACTGAAATCGCTGCAACTATGGATCCTGCAAAATTGGATATGGAAGGATACGGTGCATGTGCAGCATTTGTTGAAATGAATCCAAAAACTGGTGAAGCAGAAGAAATTGCAGAACTTGCATTATTCCTAGCATCTGATGAAGCATCACTTGTAAATGGTGCTGTAGTCACTGCAGATGGGGGATGGACTGCTTAAATTAGTTTTTAATTGATATAATGGATAATTTTATTAATGTTAATTTTTAATTATTTTTTATTTTTTTATTTTTTTTTTTTATT
>SUTG01000070.1 GCA_015063035.1 Methanobrevibacter olleyae | reverse complement strand
ATTTTCTTTTTTCGATTTGATTTGAAATATAGATTGAAGCAATGTTTTGTCGAATGATTTTAGTTTAATCCCGTGCTAAAACACATTTTTTAACAAATTTTGCTTAATTTAGTTTTTTTTTTTTTTACTTTTTGATTAATTGAAAATTAATCATTTGTTCAACAGCTTAATTAATTGCAAGTGCAATTAATACTTTTTTGTTAAATGTCTTAATTTAAGTTAATTAGAACATTTTAAAATGTTTTGGAGATATTTAGGTTCATTTTTTCTTTGGATTTTGATAGTATTCATTTTTATCCAGTATCGATTTTCGATGCTGGAGTTATCCCAAATATCTATATTAATATTTGTTCTTATAGTATTTAACTGTTTTCATATAATCAAACATTTTGTATATATACAAATATTTAGGCATACCTAAACATTTATATATGATGAAAACAAACTATAATTAAAGATATTTAGGTACACCTAAATTTTAAGGATTGGCCTACTAAAAAAAGAATACTGTCATTAATCACTCCAAATAATAATCAAGTCCTTAAAATTTTTGTACTTGTGTCTTTAATTCTCGGAGGTGAAATATTGGGAAGAACCAAAAGTGGAATTTGTGGTAAGAAGCAGATTAAACAGACTAAACGAGAAAGAAAAAGAGATCCAAAAGTTGTATCTTTCAGAAGATGATTTTTGGAAATGAACTTTAATAGTTCTAAACTTTTTAAAACTTTATTGCTATATTATGCTCTAACAACAAAACATTACGGGAAAAATCATATCTTCAAAATTTCAAACAAATCAAATCAAAACACACATCCAAAATAAATTCACTATATTTTTCCAAATCAAATCAATCAATCTAGAGCTGCATTAAAAAAGTTTTAATTTCTAGATATTTTATTTAGAATTCGATTAATTGGCAAACAAAAAGGATCTATTCTTTTTTGTTGCTGGTTGATGGTCTACTGTTTTTCAAGATTTTTTATTTTTAGCTATTTATTTTAAGTTATTTTTTGATTATTTTAAATCTTTATTATGAATTTTTTTTATTGATATGTAAATTTTTTAGATTTACTTTAAATCTTTATTAAGGATGTTTTACATATACATATATAATAATGTTAATTCTAAGAATAATTAAACATTTTTTGATTTAAAAAGGTGATAATATGGGAAATATGGCTGAAGCAAGAAGAAAGATGCATGAAAGAGATGAAAAGGTAAAAAAGGAAAACAAGTCTGAAATCAAGAAAATAAGAAATTTCTTCTTTGGCTGTTGCAACAATAAGGAAAGCAAAAAAGTCAAGGAACACAAATAATATTTAATGGATTATTAATGCTATTTTTTAAAAAAAGATAATTTTTAATTTCTTTCAATTATTTTTTAAAAAAAGATAATTTTTAATTTTTTTCAATTATTTTTTAATAAAATAAAAAAGTAAAAAAAGTAATGAATATGGAATAATTAAAGGTTTATTCCATGTTTTTTTAATATTTTTCTAGGATTTTCAACGGTAGCTTTCAAAACTTCTTCTTCTGTCATTCCAGCTCCTAATCCTATTTCAAATGCTCTTTCGAAAGTGATTAAATTGTCAGGAGAATGGGTATCAGTATCGATTAGAAGGTCATTTCCAACTTCTCTTGCAATGTTTGCTACGTGACCGTTTCCTAAGCAGTGACCTTTTCTTGCACTGATTTCCAAAGCGACATCATTCTTTTTAGCAAGTTCGGCCTCTTCATGGGTAATGAGTCCAGGATGGCCTAAGATATCGATTTCCTTACAATTAACTGCAGCATAGTTAGTTCCTTCCACAACAGGTTCATTCAATGTTTCACCATGAACAACAATAATCTTTGCACCTAATTCACGAGCCTTGTATGCAAGGTCTGGAATGGATTCAACAGGTGCATGAGTTATTTCAGCACCTAAAACCACTGTAATGTCCCAGTTATTGTTTATATCATCAATTGCAGCGCTGATTTCAGGAATGGTGTTGATGTTTGAGTAGTCAACATGATCTGTAATAGCTATTGCTTCATGTCCAAGTACAAGTGCTCTTCTTGCAAGTTCAGATGGCAAAAGCTCTCCATCGCTGAATAAGCTGTGCATATGTAAATCAATTCTTTTATAATTCAATAATATCTCTCCTTCGAGTAAAATAACTATAATTTGCCAATTTTTATTTTTAAAAATTTTTTTATAAATTATAAACTTTTATAAATGTTAAAGATAAAGTTTATATTAGTTAAATCGTAATAATCAATTGATATTTATAGATTTATTCTTATAATTAATAAATATAATTAAAAATTAGCCAATTTTAAAAATTAAATAATTAAAAGTGTTTATATGATATCCGTATTCGTTCCATCCCATATAACTGGTTTCTTTAGCATTATTGATAATGAAGACCCATTGCTGAAAGGTTCTTTAGGTGCTGGAGTGCTTTTGGATAAGGGGGTTATCACTGAAATAGAAATGCTTGAAGATTCCGATTCCAATGGTTTATCAATTTTAATAAATGGCAAAAAGGATGAATACAATGAGGTAATTATTCTAAAGGCAATTGAATTGATGAAAAAAGAAATAGACTTTAACGTGGAGAATGTCATCATTAGGCAAACTATTCAAGTTCCAATAGGATGCGGCTTTGGAACTTCCGCTTCATCAGCTATTGGAACAGCAATTTGCATAAATGAATATTTTGATCTAGGCCTGTCAATTGAAGAATGCGGGCAATATGCCCATTTGGCAGAAGTGGAACTTGGGACAGGACTTGGTGATGTGATTGGTGAACTTTCAAAAGGAATAGTTCTCAGAACAAAACCAGGCGCTCCAGGATATGGTGAAGCAAAATCAATCGTTCCTCATGAAAAAACAGGATTTGGAGTTTTTGAAGTCTTGAAATCAGATTTCTATGTAATAACCAAATCATTGGGAGAGATATCAACTGCTTCAATCATAGAGGACCCAAAGCATAAGAAGATAATTACACAAGTTGGATTGGAAATAGGCGAAGAGTTCAATAAGAAAGATGATGGAATAGTCATTGGATCAAAATTCAAGAATAAGTTCAATGTAGCTGTTGACAGTGAATTCAATGAAGAGGAAACAATCAAGAAATTCATGAATGCCTCATTGAAATTTGCAAAGAAGACACATCTAATCAATGATGAGCTATTGCAGTTTGTCCATGAATTGCATGGAAAGGTACTTGGAAGTTCAATGGCAATGTTGGGAAACACTGTATTTGCTATAGCAAATGAAGATCAAAAGCTTAAGTTGGAAGCGAAATACTATAATGAATTTGAATTCTATAAGATGGATACTGAAGGAATCTGTATAATGAGTCATGATTAATCAATGGGGTGATATAAGTGATAAAGCTCAGTTATGACATGAAAGTCTATAGGCAACATTTAAGGGAAGTTTTGGAAAAGACAGACAATGTTGTTGAATTAGGTGCTCATGTAGGAAAATCAAGTGAAATAATATTGTATAAATTGACTACAGGACGTTTGATAAGCATAGACAACAGTCCTGAAGCCATTGAGCCTATGGATAGGCTTTCAAGATACAATGATAATTTCACATTCATAAGCGGTGATGTAAGGCTTCATGAAACCTTGGAGCAGGTAGCTAAATCAATTGACCGATGTGATGTGCTATCTATAGATTTAGGTGGCGGTTACCATCCAGACACTGTTTTCAAGGTATTTTACATTTGGTCATCCACCCTTAAGCCAAGGGATGTATTGATAAGAAATCAAGGTTTGATAGACTTTGTAAACTCTGCAGATTATGATGAAGAATTCACCTCAAGTGAAGGATGGCTTGAATCTTGCGGAAATCAGGGAATTCCACCTCAAATCAAGGAATTCAGTCTATGGAGCGATAAGATAGAGTGATTTCTTTAATATTCTAATCTTTTCATCTCTTTTCATATAGTCTATTTTTTAAAACCTTTATATTGCCTATTTTTACTTTTAAGCTATGATTTTTGCTTTATTTCTGATTTTATTGAATATAACTCATTTTCTTCTATTCACAATTTTTAGCCAATATTTTTAAGCTCTAATAATGCTTATTTTTTAATTTAAATAGTTATATGGCTGTATTTTAATCAATTTTTTTTATTAAACTTTATATAGGATAATTTATAGATTTTATAGTATAATTAACTAAGTTAACGAAAATAACTGTAAATTTTTATTAAAAGATGATATTATGAAATTTAATAAATTAATGTTATTCTCTATCATTATGATTGCTATACTGGCCATAGGTGCTGTTAGTGCAACGGACTTGGATAGTGTAGATGATATAGAGAGTAATGATTTTTCAATTGATGATAGCTTGTCAGTTGAAAGTGATTCAAACAATGGAGATGCTGGTGCAGAGGGGGATAACCAGCAAGTGAATCCAAAAAATGATAATAATAATGTAACTCTTCCAGAAAACGTTTATGCATGGGACTGTAATATGGCCGTTGACGTTCCTGAAGATACAAAGGGTACTTTTAACCTTTCCTTTGATGATTGGGAACCTATGAATGTTACTGGTCTTTTTGGGGATTATGGTAATATTAGTGGTAGAAAAAACATTGATCTTGTGCCACAGATTAACGGTAGCGGTCGCTTTGGAAATCAAGTTTTAGAGCCTGGAAAAAATCATACATTGAATCTTACATATTTTGATGGAGAAACTGTTCATTTCAGTGAAACTCATACCTTTTTCCTGAATTACATCAAATTTGAAGTTCCTGAAGAGATTTCTACCATGAATGGTGTTTATCAATATTTAAATGTTTCAGTTCCTTTAAATGAAAGTTCAAATGCAAGAGCTGCATTATATATTGATGGAAAGCAAATCGGATATGCACAACCTTTTAATGGTTATGGCAATCGTTCTATAAGAATGTTCACCAAGGAATTCTTTAAAGGAATTAGCTATGGCATACATAACTATGAACTAAGATATTTTGATGGAAAATATCCTAATGCAAGCCAAAGTGGTACAATAAATGTTGTTTTCGATGATGTAGAATATCAAAAGACTATTGTTAAGGGATCTGTATATAATGAAGACATCAAGGTAAACTTGCCATTTGATGCATTTGGTACCGTAAAGCTTATTGCAGATGGAAAGACATTAGTTCCAACCCAAACTTTCTATCGTGATGATATGACTACATATGTCTTTAACTTATCCTCATTGGACTGCAAGGAATATAATGCTACACTTGTCTATTCCGGTGATGGGTATTATCCTGCATTCAATAGGACAGTTTCTTTCAAATTAGATTATTTAGTTGATATTTGTCCTGATAGCTATACTGACAACAAGAATGTAAGTGATGAAATATATCTCGATTTACCAGTTGATTTCCCTGCAGGGGCAACATTTACATTAACTGTAAATGGAACAAATTATACAGCTACATCTGTTAAAGATGCATATAATACTAAAGCATTCTTTGATATTTCCAATTTAACTGCAGGTGAATATGATGCAAATCTAACTTACAATGGTGACTCAAAGTATCCTGCTAAAACTATTGGTTTTAAATTTAACAAGTTCTACAAGGTTCATTTCAATAATTGGCATGATATTTTTGAAGACACTTATATTACTTTAAATTTGCCTGCTAATGCAAGTGGAAATTTAACTATATTGTTTAATAACTCTGAAAATGTTTCTGAACTAATTACTATTAATTTAACTAAAGATGATGGTAATCGTTCTAATGATGTTAATAATGAGATAGATTATTCAATAAATATTAAAGGTGATTTCAAATTAGTCAATTGCACTATTAAAAATACTTTTTTAAAGTTAATAGATTCGGAGACTAAATTTTTCATCTTCAACTATACTGGTGATTATGAAGACCAAGTAATTGATAGTTTTTACCCTAGTTTAGACACAGATCCAGCTTATATTTCCATTTATCCAAGAATGGGGCCTTATGAAATAGTGGTTGGTAAAAAAACTAATTTCACATTTGAAATGCCAAGTGATGCAAATGGTAATTTATTGGTTCAAATAGATGGAAAAACCTATTACAATGGCAAATTGAAGAAGGGTAAAGCGACTTTTGAATTACCGTATACTAAAGTTGGAGAATTTTATTTCTACTATAAATATACTGGTGATGACAAATACGGAACTTCCCGTACAGTCAATGATCTTGATAATTTATTAGTAAGAGGCAAGTTCCCAAAAATAAACCTTACTATGCCAACTAACTTTGTTAAAAACTGTTATAATACAATTAAATTTACCTTCCCAGGCACTAGCTTTAACGGTGAACTTAAGTTAAAATTGGATTACGGAAACAATCGTTACGAATATGTCACTGTTCCAATCGTTAAAGGAGTTGGAAGCGTAAAGATACTTCCTAAGTATCAAGGTAAAGTAAGAATATTCTATGATTATGCTTACAAGTATTATGAAGCACATTGGGAATGTTTCGGTGACTTTAAGGTATATAAGCTCACTTCAAAGAATGTGACTAAATATTATACTGACAGCAAGAAGCTTAATGTTACTATTGTAGACAATCACAACAAGCCAGTTCCAAACGGTCAGGTTGTTTACTTCTACTATAAGGGTAAGAAAATAGGAAATGCCACAACTAAAAATGGTGTAGCTTCCTTTAAACTTAACTATAAGCCTGGAACTTACATTATAAAGGTCTACTACAAAGGCACTTATGTAAACAGGAAAGTTATCATTAAGCCAATCTTGACTTTCAAGGCAGTTAAGGTTAAGAGATCAGCTAAAAAGCTTGTCTTGACTTCAAGTCTCAAGAAGGTCAATGGTAAATACATTAAAGGCAAGTATATAACATTCAAGTTTAACGGCAAGACTTACAAGGCAAAAACCAATTCAAAAGGTGTTGCTAAAGTCACTATTAAACGTGCAGTGCTTAAAAAACTTAGAGTTGGCAAGAAAATTAAAATTCAAGCTACTTACTTGAAAGGCACTGTTAAAAGAACAGCAAAAGTAAAAAGATGAATTTTATTTTCTTTTTTCTTTTTTTCATTTTGCTTTTTTATAGTATAGTTGAATTTTATTTTTTTTCTTTTTTTCATTTTGCTTTTTTACAGCATGGTTGAATTTAATTTACTTTTTTTATTTTACTTTTTTAATTATTTTTTAATTACTTTTTTTTTAAAATTATTATATTATAAATATATTTATAAATATAAAACTTTAAATATTATA
>SUTG01000021.1 GCA_015063035.1 Methanobrevibacter olleyae | reverse complement strand
AAAAGTATTAGCTAATTTTTTTAATATTGAATGATTGATAAAAAAAATTATAAAAAAAGATTCTAAAAAGCTTTAAAAAAAATAAAAAAATAGAAAAAGAAAATAATAGGAAAAGCAATATGAGTATTGTCCCAATTATTCTTTTCTAACTAATTTAACTCTAGATGGAGTTACAATAATTAAGTTTTTGTCTTCAGATTGTGAAAGCAAGATTGCTTCTGCCCCATATTGATGTCTTAAAAGCTTTAAGATTTCTCCTGCTTGTCTGAAATCTTTTTCACTTTGCTTTTCAAGGAATTTTAAATCAAGAATTACAGGATTGTTTTCTTCAACGATTTGGTCAAAAATGTAATCCATATCATCAACGGATTTTGGTCTGATTAAAACGATTTCATAAAAAGTTTGTTCTGGAGAGATTGTGGTAAATTCCTCTTCAAAAAATTCTTCTTCTCCGTAATCGCTAATTCCATATGCACTGCCAAAGTCATCTTCTTCAAAACCAAGGCTTTTCTTTAAATTATCAGTAAAACTCATTTTGATCTTCCCTTAAATTTAATAAATAAAATTGATTAATTAATTTAAATAAATTTAAAAAAATTTTAAAATTTTATACATATTTAATAAAAAATTTGTTTAATGATTTAAAAGTTTAATAAATTAAACTTTGTTACATTAAAGTATATATTTTTTTATAGATATAAAAGTTATTATTTTTTTAATGAAAAAATGGATTTTTTAAAAAGAGAATTTTATAAAAATAGAATTTTATGACAACCCATGAAAAAATTAAAAAGAATAAAGAATAGTTTAAAAAAATAATAAAAAAAGAAATAAAATAATTAAATAAAAACCAATTAGTTCTTATCTAAATATTCTAAGATTGCATCTAATATTTTAGCTGCTCCACCAGAATACATATCTGCTGCAGGCAATCCGTATTTTTCTTCGAAGCTTTCTAAAGTCATGTCTTCATCAGCATTCCTTAAGTTAATGGATAATCCAACGACTTTAGTGGTAGGTACAACAGCTTCAATAGCGTTTACCTCATAATCGATACCTCTTGGTTCACGATATGGGTGGTTTGGTCTGTGACCTACGACAACTGCATCAGGATCTGCACCGATTAGGATACATGCAGACAATCCTCTTGGGTGAGGGTTTCCATCTTCAGTTAAGCTTGATTGCCCTTCGATAAAGATGATGTCAGGTTGGTCATTTTCCTCAACATACTTTATTGAACTTAATATAGCTGAAGGAATGTCCATTGCAGATAAGCTTCCTGCTCTGAAGTTAAATGCAGTAGGCTGTTCCAATCCCATTTCATCAGTGGAGATGATTGAAGCTTTCATTCCTCTTTTCATAGCTTCAATTCCTAAGGATTTGGTAGTGGTTCTTTTACCACATTCCTGGGAAGTACCACCAACAAAGATAACCGGTGCCTTTGACTCATATGAGATTTTAGGCAATACTTCACAGCATTTTTCAGGTGCTACACCACAAATTTTACGTACAACATCCAATCTTGGACTAATCTCTTTTATGCAAACATCATTTTGTTCAGCAAGTTTTAATAAAGATTCATTTTCAGATAATGATAAAGATCTAAATGAAACAACTGCATTCTTACCATTTGCCAATGCTTGAACTGCATATTTTAAAGCGGTTCCTTCAGCTCCAATAGGCAACATGATTGCTACAGTATTTGCTTCAGTAGATTCAAATAAATCTGACAGGCTTGATGCCACTTCAAGACCACAGAAAGGTTTTCCTTGTTTTGCAGGGTTATCATCAAGGAATCCTACTGTTTCAATCCCTTCGAGGTTAGAGAACTTTTCTCCTCCACCTCCACATCCCACTATAATATAAGGATTTAATTCTTGAAGGTCTTCAACAGAATTTATAGAATACAAGTAATCACTCCTCTTTTAAAAATTGTGTAATTTTGATAAAAATATAGTTAATGATAAATCGTTAAACATTGAACTTCTTTAAATAAATTTATTAAATACTAATGCAATAAATAATACAATATCCAACATTATAGAATTTATCCTAGTGTATGTATATATTTATTATTATTAATAAACATTAGCATGAAACTATTAAAAATAGATTTTTGTTTTGAAAAAATCTTTAAATAAAATTTTGTATAAAAATTATAATAGAAAATTAAAAAATCATATGAAAAAATTTAGAAAAACTGAAAAATTGTTTAATTATGTGATTTATTGATATGTGATCCTATATCTAGAAAATACAAAATAGATACTTAATAACAACTATGCAAATTATAAGATTTAGACTTAATAATTATCAATAACTATTGGACAAGTATAAAAATTAATAAAGGAGAGAATTAATATGAACACAGATGATGTTATAACTGGAAAAAGTGCAGAAATGAAGATGGATTGTCCGGTATGTGGGGGAAAAGGAACTGCAACTTACACTACTCAAACTCATGAACTTGCTTATTTTGGAGAGGTTGTTGAATCAACCATACAATGTGAAAAATGTGGATTCAGACATAATGACATTTTGGCAACTGAACAGAAAGACCCTGCCAAACACAGTTTGATTATTAGCAAAAAAAATCTTGACTCAAGAGTAATCAGGTCCCAATCAGCTACAGTATCCCTTCCAGAAGTAGGAATCAAGGTTGAGCCTGGTCCAAAGTCTGAAGGATACATTTCAAATGTTGAGGGGGTTGTTGTAAGATTCATTGAAGCAACTGAAAGGGCATTGAATATGTTTACTGATGAGACATCTCAAAAAAATGGAAAAATTGTTCTTGAAAACCTGCACAGGATTTTAGATGGTGAGCTTGAAACTCTCTTGCTTATAGAGGATCCATTCGGACAAAGCAAAATCATGGATGTTCGTGCAAAAACAGAACCTTTAACAGATGCAGAGTTAAAGAATTTAAAAACTGGATATACAATAATAGACTAAAATAATAAGGGAATGGAAAAATTAAGAAATGAAAAAATAAAAATAATTGAATTAAAAAAAATAAAAAAATAAAGAAATGAAAAAAATAAAAATAATTGAATTAAAAAGAAATAAAAAAATAAAGAAATGAAAAAAATAAAAATAATTGAATTAAAAAAAATAAAAAAAATAAAAAAATAATAGAAGAACCATCTACTATTTTTTAATTATTTTGTTTTGAAGCTATGATCATATTTTTAAAATTATGCAAAGGCAATTCGATTTTCAAATCCAAAACCCTAATCAATGCTTCAGTGGTTATTCTTCCATTGTATATATATTGGTAAGTGGATTTTGGAATGAAAATCAAACCGCCTACTTTAACTTTTTCAATAGCTTTTAAGAATATATAAGCTGTCCTATCAGACTTGTTTTCGACAATGCTTTTATTCAGATTGACAAATACACAATTAAATTCTCCGTATATATCTTCAAGATTATCTGGAGAAACCTGCAAAACATCGACATCATCAAAAATCTGGTCAGTGACTAAAAGAGTGGAACCATAAGCATTAACCCTTTCCAAGGTTGATTTGACATCCTCATAGGATTCATTCTCATCAACTACAGTTTTCCTATTGGATTCATCATTTAAAACTAAATTGAATGCATATCTCTCAACGCTGCGTAAAAAATCAATGTCTTTTTGAAGAACGTAACCATCTTCATGAACCAAATAAACGGTTCCACCAGTTGTTTCAAAATCCTGAGTCTTGACAAAAAGGTTTCTGCCATCAACATCTCCCTGAACGGTTTTATAATGACTTTTCAACTTATTGCTGATATGTTTCATAGGAGAAGACTCTGGAACGATATCCTTAGGAACAATGAATACCTTTAAGGAACCATGAGCATACAATCTATATCCCTTATCACGCTCATAATAGAAATTTTTAGGATTCAAATAGGCATCAAGAATGCTGTCGGTTTCATGTTGACCTGAGATCCTGTCCAAATACTCAGCATCCATATTGCCTCCAGAAGGACGGCAATTGACCTCAATCAAAACAGGTCCCTTTTCATCAACCATATATTCACCATGAACAGGCCCATATTTAATACCTAATGCATCAGCAACATCGTAGGCATACTCAACAATCTCTGCCTCACCAAGGCCCAATTCGTTTACAGTGTCAATAGAATCATAAACATTTCCGCCTTCCTCAGTCTTGACCTTGCTATATTTCCAAATAAGGGTTACACGGTGGTCTCCATTACAGGAAACGGTATTCACAAAGTATTCTTCACCTTTGATACGTTCCTGGACAACAAACTTATTGACCTTACTTCCATATATCCCAACTTCATCGAATAGCTGATTAAGAGAATTCACCATTTCCTCCTTATTTAAGCAAATCCTTACACCTACAGAACCTGCACTGAAAGTAGGCTTTACAACAACTTCACTTAAACCCTCTTCATCATAATATTCAATTGCATCTTCAACGGATTCGACAACCCGACCCCTAATATGTCTAAGACCTGCCTCTTTCATCTTTTCCTGCATCTTATCTTTTAATGTCATTGCATCAAGATTTTCAATAGGATTGCACAAAAGTCCTAAATCATTAGCCAATTTAGAGGCCATCCTCACTCCCCCTTCTGAACCTGGAAGGACCAATAATGGATCATACTCACGAATCATTTCAAGGGTTTCTTCATAAGTCTCCTTTTCATAAACCATCTCAAAATCTTCATCAATAGTTTCAAGACAGCTGTGAACCAACTCTTTGAAAATGCTCCCATCTCCATAATTCCCTTCATTCAAATCCAATACAATTGGATTCAAGTTTCTATGTATAATGTCTCTGACAAAATTAGCACCAGTGGAACCCGCTTCTACAACAACTACATTTCTCATAAGAATTACCTTTAAATTTATAATATCCAAAAGAATAAAAAAAAATAATTTTTCAAAAAACAAAACCACAGAAGCATTATTTTTTAACTTAAATGTTTTTATTCTCATAATTAGTATATTAAAATCCATATATAAAGATTATCGAAAGCAAGTACACACTAACAATATTAAATCATTGAAAAAGAAAGAATAATTAGTATTTAGAAAAAATAATATTAGATTGGGCGATATAAGAAATTTAGAGCAGAATTAACAATTAAAATTTTAAAAAAATATTCAAAAATAGAATAAGAAACATGTAAAAAAAAAAAAAGAAAAAAAAAAAAAAAAAAAACAGAAAAAATAATAAAAAAAAAAAAAAAAAATAAAAAAAAAAAAAAAAAAAAAGAAAAAAAAAAAAATGAAAAAAATAAAAAAAAACAACTGAAAAAATATTCAAAAAATAGAATAAAAATTATAAAAAAATGAAAAAAATAAAAAAAAACAACTGAAAAAATATTCAAAAAATAGAATAAAAATTATAAAAAATGAAAAAAATGAATAAAGATAGGATTTTATAAAATATCCTAAGACTCATAATGGATTGTAGTCAGCAGGAACCGGTGCTACAATGCTTACAAACATAAAGTCTTCATCACCGGTATTCAACATACCATGGCAAACCCCTTTAGGAGTTTTGATCACTTGTCCCTTTTCAATAGGCACTTCTTCACCTAATTCAGGATAGAAGATTCCTTTTCCTTGAATGCAAATCCAAATGTCATCTGAATTGTTGTGAGTATGACAAGCAACTGTTTGGCCTGGCTTTACAACCCAAATGGAACCGCTAGTAGAATCTGTAGAATAAAATACAGTCTTTACAGCCTCTTCCATACTTTCTTCAGCAACTTCGCTCATTGTGTAAATACGTTCTTCCATTTTTAAAACCTCAATATAAAATGTATTTATAGGATTATCTATACTAATAGATATATATAATTATTAGTTTTCAATTAAGAATTATTGAGGTATCGAGATGAGAGCAAGAAGAGGTTTTGGTGGATTTTCATTATTCAAATTTTTCCCAAAAGTTGTAAATGTAAGCAGTGGAGTAAGAGCCGACGGAAAAAATGCATTTTATGCAAAAAATGTGCTTCCGTTTGTCCGACAAGAAGCATTCATATTGATAAGGAAAATAGAAAATGGTATTTTACTCCAAAAACTTGTATAAAATGCTATAAATGTAAAATGGCTTGTCCAAAAAATGCTATTAGAATAATGCCTTAATGAAAATAAAAATAAGAAATTTAATTTAGATTAATTTAGAAAAATCAAGGGGCAATGCAATTTAAAAAAAAAAAAGTAGTTAAAACTGAATTAATACTAAAAATAAAAAAATAAGAAAGGTAGAAGATTTATTCTTCCACTTCTTCATCTTCTTCTTGTTTTGTCATAGATAATGGAGTGAATTCATCTTCCTCTACGACATCTTTTAATTTGAGAGTTTTTTGAACATCCATAGCTAATGCATCACAATCTGCTTTAATAGCGTTTAAGTGTAATAAAATTCTTTCTTTTTCTTGGTTGATTCTTTTGATGTTAGTGTATGGATAAGTTGACTCCTTAAGCATTTCGTACTCAATGGTTGTGTATGGGTACTCATTGAGCTGTTCACAAACTTGCTTGAGAATGTCTCCTAAGAATTTGTTCATTTCTACTTTTACTCTTTCCCTGATCATTTTGTCATCATCAAGGTTTTGTTTCATTAAACGAACAACTTCTGCTTTAGCGAAAGGTAAGTACTCATCTTCCTCTTCTTCGATTTCAATATTATTGATTTCTTCTTCAGCCATAATAATATCTCCATAAAAAAAATTATAAATTTTATTAATAATTGATTACAACTGAATTATTAACTGGCTAATGCAATAATTAGTTCATAAAAATTTATCATAAATGAAAAATTACAATAAAAATTTTAATATTAATAAAATTTATCTGAAATTTAAATAAATCATGAAAAGCAAGTGAAATATAAATTTAGATTAAAAATACTTTTTATTTTTTAATAAAAATTGATTTAAATTCTAAAAAAACCATTTGCTTATCTAGATGTAATAATATATTTGTTTAAAGGAATATATAAAGGTATCGTATTATTTTAATTTTATGATTATTTTTTCATATAGTTTACGCTATAACTATATGAATAATTATAGCAAAAGTCAATAATTTTGATAGCTTATAAAAATTGAAAAATCCTTTTTTTAAAATTATGAACCCCATGGAAAATATAAAAATTATTAATTGAAAAATCAATGAAAATTGTTGTAAAAAATAGGAATAATATACTATGCTTGAAACAATAATGAAAAAAGAGTGAAAATTTTTTGAAAATAAAAATACTAAATAAAACTAAAAATAAGAATAATAAGTAAAAATAATAAATAAAAATACTGAATAAAATAATAAAATAAAACTAAAAATAAAAATAAGAATAATAAGTAAAAATAATAAATAAAAAATAAAATTTAAAATTTTATTTTAAAAACCAATAATTTTAGTCAGCACAAGGATCAAGATTGAAAGCATATCTGTATTCTTGGTTTACAATATTGGAACCTTCAAATCTTCCATCGATTATGCTTGAAATCCTTTCAATTGAATCAAGTGAAAGCTCTTTTCCTTCTGCTATTGGGAAGAAGAAAGTGATTACATCATCGGTTATAAGATAATTCAATTCAAAATCTTCCTTTTCAAATTCACCTTTAAATACTTCAGTGAGTTTTTCTTCTATGTTCTTTTCAAGATTTGCCATAATTTCACCTCATATTAAAGTTATGATTACATTAATCAATAATGTATATAAACTTATCCATAGGCCCACAAGCCGAAAATGTTTTTATTAGATAAAACAAAAATTTTAAAAAAATATCAAATTATCAAAATCGGATATAACAAAAGAAATAATCAATGAAACTAATCCATATCCAAACTGAAGTTCAGACTGCTTGCCTGATGGGTTATTGAACCTAAGGAGATAATGTCAACATCCAATGGAGCATAATCCAATATGTTGTCTTCAGTGATTCCACCGGAAATCTCAATCAACACATCTTTCCTCAAATCCTTTTCCTCTAAAGCATTTAGAGTGTCTTGAGCTTCATCTGGGGACATATTATCAAACATTACAATGTCTGCACCGTTTTCACAGGCAATGATTGCATCCTCAATTGATTCAACTTCAATTTCAATCTTTTTGGAAAAGCTATTGTTCTCTTTAGCCAATTCAAGAGCCTTTTTGACTGAACCGACAACAGCAATATGATTGTCCTTAATCAATATCATGTCATCCAGTGCAGATCTGTGAGGGTCCCCTCCACCAATTGAAATAGCTAGCTTATCATACTTTTGAAGTGCAGGTGCAGTCTTACGGGTTCCTGCAACCCTTATCTTAGGATTCAACTCATGAACCTTATTGACTATCCTGTTTGTTACGGTTGCTACACCAGACATCCTCATAAGCAAATTAAGAGCAGTTCGCTCCAAAAGAAGAATCTTGCGAGCATTTCCTTCAAGCTCTAAAAGGACGTCCCCCTTGGAAATTTCATCACCATCATTTTTAGAGGAGATGATTTCAATGCCATACTCTGAAAACATTTCCTTTATGATTTCAATTCCTGCAAGGATCCCATCATCTTTAGTGATCAATTTAGCATAAAAGATCTTATTTTCTGGAATTAGTGCATTTGAAGTGATATCTCCAAAACCTTCATCTTCTCTAAGCATGTATCTTACAATTTCATCCATTTTTACACCAAAATTATGAAAACATTTATAAAAAATCAATGTCAATGAGAAATAACATTATTAATTAAAATTATGAAAACATTTATAAAAAATCAATGTCAATGAGAAATAACATTATTAATTAAAATAATATATGTTTTAAACCATTAATATATCTTATATATTCTAATCAATATTTAAATCAATTTATATATTTAAATTAACAAAATATTAATTATAAGACAAAATAATAATTTAATTTGCATTATTCAAACTTAGAATAGCTGAAAAATTTATAATTAAAGTGATTTTATGGAAATTACATTTTTAGGAACCTCATCTGCAGTGCCTTCAAAATATAGGAATCATGCAGGTATCATCTTGAAATACTTTAAGGACACACTGCTCTTTGATTGTGGGGAAGGAACACAAAGGCAATTGACTTATGCAAAGATAAGTCCTATGAAAATAGATAAGATATTCATAAGCCATTATCATGGGGACCATATTCTCGGTTTGGCAGGACTTATTCAATCCATGGGATTTCGAGGAAGACAAGAGGATTTAGACATCTATGGGCCTAAAGGATTGGAAAAGTTAATCGGTGTGATTTCCAACTATGGATTTTTCCAAATAAACTTTAAGATCAACACTCATGAAATCGATGAAGGAGTGGTTGTGGAAACTGATGAATACATCATCAAGTCAATCATTGCAGAGCACAACATTACGAATATCGCTTATTCAATTTATGAAAAGAAGAAGCCTCGCTTCATAAGGGAGAAGGCCATTGAACTTGGGGTTCCAGTTGGCCCTGCATTTGGAAAGCTTCACAGCGGTCAGGAAGTTGAAGTGGATGGTAAGATAATCAAGCCAGAACAGGTATTAGGCCCTCCAAGAGCAGGAAAGAAAGTCACTTACTCTGGAGATACAAGGCCTTGTGAAAAGCTTATTGAACTTGCTAAAGATAGCGATGTATTGATTCATGAAGCGACTTATGAGGATGCAGACCAGGACAAGGCAATTGAAAACTGCCATTCCACATCAAAGGAAGCTGCAGAAATAGCTAAAGAGGCAAATGTCAAATTATTGGTCTTGACCCACATAAGCACAAGGTATACAAGTGATTTGAACATAAAAAATGAAGCTAAGGAAATATTTGAAAATACCATTGTGGCCAATGACTTTACCGAAATAAACATTGGCAAGGACAAGACTTCAATAAATTTCAAGAACATACTTACTGTAAACAATGATTAAAAAGACTAGAAAAGGAAGATAAAATGAACTATTCATCTCAATTATTGAACGCATTGCTTCATCTCTTTCATTTAGAGAATATAATATACATTTCACTGATTATAATAGGTGGACTTATCTTTATAAGAGTGGGAGATAAGATGCTTACTAAAATCGAGCAAAAATTCGATTTGAATCTCACCGCCCATTACCTCTTTAAGGACATATTGAAATACACAGTGATTATTGTAGCAATTGCATGGATATTGCATGTTCTTGGAATCAATTTAGAAAGTATCTTAATCAGTTTAGGTGTTGTAGGTATCGTAATAGGTCTTGCTTCACAGGATATCGTTTCCAACTTCATTTCAGGAATCTTTGTAATCAGCGACAACAATATTCAAGTTGGAGAGGTCATTGAAGTCAATGACTTTAAGGGAACCATTAAAAAAGTCGGATTGAGAAATACGACTATGATAAATCAAGACAATTTTGAAATAACAATCCCCAACTCTGTTTTATCTAAAAACATCTATAAGTTGTATAAGCCAACTGAAGACCATAGGCTAAGAATCGTTGCAACCTTGCCTCATGGAATGAATATCCCTGAATTCAAGGAGGGGCTTGATCAGATCATGTATGAATACGATTGGATTGTTGATGATAAAACATCCATATTTTCAAGGGATTATACTGAATGGGGCCCTAAAGTTGAGGTAAGCTACTGGATTACAGACTATAAGTACATTGACTGCGGCAAAGTGACAATATTGGAAAATATCAATAGATTGATTGATGAATATAGGAAGAATTGAAAAATAAAAATAAAGTATAAAAAATAACAATAGTTAATTTTTTTAATCAAAAAGAATAAAGATATAATAAAGATAATATCATAACTAAAAATTACTAATAATCCTATTTGTAAAGAGGGTTAAAAATGACAAATGAATTACAGAAAGAAATTATTCAATTGAAAGAAGAAAAGAATGCGATTATACTTGCACATAATTACCAACCAAAAGAAATTCAGGAAATAGCTGATTTCCTTGGAGATTCATTGGAATTATGCATTAAAGCTAAAGAAGTAGATGATAGGGACATTATTGTCTTCTGCGGAGTAGACTTTATGGCAGAAACTGCATATATGCTAAACCCAGATAAAAAAGTTTTAATCCCAGATATTGAAGCGGAATGCCCTATGGCTCATATGCTTACTGGAGAACAGGTCAAAGAAGCTAAAGAGAAATACCCTGACGCTGCAGTATGCTTATATGTAAACAGCCTTGGTGAAGCAAAAGCTGAATCAGACATTCTCTGTACTTCTGGAAATGTCAAAAAGGTTGTAGCAAGTTTAGAAGAGGATACAATTCTCTTTGGGCCAGACACCAATCTTGGAGAATTCGTACAGCCATTTACTGACAAAAAGATCATTCCTATTCCAGGTGACGGACACTGTTATGTTCACAAGCTATTCCACAAGGAGGATATTGAAGATGCGAGGAAAAAATATCCTAATGTAGACATCTTAATTCACCCTGAATCCAACAAAGAGGTTCAGGAACTTGCAGATTATGTCTTAAGTACCGGTGGAATGTTAGCACACGTAAGGGACAGCCCTGATAATGAATTTGTCATCGGAACAGAAGTTGACATGATTACTAGACTTAAATCCGAGTGTCCGGACAAAACATACTACCCATTGCTTGAAGGAGCTATTTGCAAAACAATGAAACTCCACACATTGGAAAAAGTAAGGGACTGCCTAATCAATGAAGAACCTAAAATTATTGTCCCTGAAGAAATAGCTGAAAAATCAATCAATGCTGTAGAAAGAATGCTTGAAGCATCTAAATAAAAATAGTAAATAAACAACTAGATAAAAAGAAAATTTCTTTTTATCATCCTCTTTTTTTATAAAAATTTAAAAAATAAATAGTTAAAAAATTAATATTTTTCAAAATGAATTTTGCTTTTATCAAAGTCTTTTTCTGTATAACCTTGCTTGAATTCACCTTTTCCCCCAATAGCTACAAGGTTTAAAACTGCAAAATCATCTGGGATATCCAAAAGTTCACGAATTTCCTCATCTGAAGATTTTCTCTTACCCATTCTATTACGTATATGAACCCAACAAGCTCCAAGACCATACTGTTCAGCTGCAAGAAGAATATATGAAGAAGCGATTGCACCATCTTCTATCCAAAATTCCCCACGATTAAGATTGACCATTACAACTACAACTGCACTTGCACCAATAATTTGACTGCCCCCTAAACTTTTGCAAGTAGCTAACTCTCTTATGGTATCTTGGTCTTTCACCACTACAAATTCTACTGGACGATGACCAAATGAACATGGTGCTGTAAGAGCAACCTTCATAATCTCGTCAAGTATCTCTTGATCTATAGGTTCACCATCATATTTGCGGACAGACCTTCTGGATGCTGTCAATTCAAACAAGTCATTTTTCATTTTATACCCCTTTGTTAATTAAAAGCATATAATGCAATGATTTAAAAAAACTCATTTCATGTCTTCCAAGAAGCTTGCAATGAAATAAGTCATTTCAATCTCTTCCCTTTTAATAAAATCTTCAAGCTTAAAATGTGCATCATCTGAAGCAAATGGGAAGAATTTTCTGGAATAGAATATATTTAGGAGCAAATCACCATCTTCCACAATGGTTTCCCCTTCCAAGTTATTCAATAAAAAATCCAATTCCTTTTCAGTTAAATCAGACACCCTATAAGTTACATAGTGCATTTGATCTTCAGTTTCGCCGTAATCCTCAACTTTAACGCTTAACATATTTATCCCTTTTAATCTCTTAATTAAATTATGTTTTTTTAAATTATAATATTTTTCTAAATAAAAATTAATAAATCAATGAAAAATCAGTGCATCAAATATTGATTAATTATCCCTAAATTCCTTAATGAACTCTTCCAAATCATCTTTTACCTTAAACAATTCATTAGAGCCAACATGACCCATGCAAGAGTCAAAAATAAGCAATTCATTATCATTAATCATTTTGCTCATTGGAATTGCATCAAGATTTGGCGGGAAGTATTGGTCCTGATTAATCGCTATAATCAAAACCTTAGCAGTTATATTTTCCAACTGGTCTGTCAAATCGTAATCGAGAGAAGAGTTATTCATATAAATCAAATCGTTAGGATCTTCATCTAAGCTTTCCTCTGCAAATCCTGCCATAGCAAGTTCGATTTCCTCATTTGACATATTGTTTCTGTATTCCTCTCTTGACAATCCATAGCAATACATTGCATCTGAAGAAAGCTTTAAGCTTCTCTTTAATGAGTCTGAAAGCGGCAAATCATAATCTCCACCATTATAATCAGGGTCTGATTCCAAAATGTTATTCATGATCTTGCTTAAGGCATAATTATGTCCACCAACCTTAAAGCTGCTTACAAGAGAAATTATGAAGTCAACTGAATCCGGATAAGCGCAACCCCAAGTCAATGCTTCAAAACCCCCCATTGAGTTTCCAATCAATCCTTTTACATGGGTGATTCCAAATTTCTCTTCAATGAACTGCTTTTGGAAGTTTACCATATCTTCAACATCATATTCCGGAAACCTATTCATAAGACCGGTTGTTGATGGGCTGGCAGAACCAGGACATCCTAAAGCACTGACTGATATGAAGAAGAATTTGTCTGTGTCAAATATCTCTCCACTTCCCATATCCTCAGAAATGCGTCTTGCAGAGTAACAGCTTCCGCTTGAACCGTGGAAGTAAATTACAGCATTTGAAATGATTCCATTATCATCATACTGTGGGGTTCCAAAGGTAATGTATTCGACTTTCGCACCATCCAAGACTTCTCCGTTTTTAAATTTGAACTCACTTAGAGTAAAATACTCTGCATCAATAGCTTCTACATCAAACATGATATCAACCATAAAAATTAGAAAATAAGAAAAAATAAGAAAATAAAAAATCGTCATTTAAATAATGCTCATTGTTTAAAATCAGATTTTATTTTAAACCTAAAAGTTTAGCTGCATTTTCATAAAGAATTAAATTGCGCTCCTCTTCAGTTAAATCTATTTTATTAAACATTTCCATCTCGCTTACAGATTCCCACATCGGAAAATCAGTAGCCCATAAGACCTTATCTGCACCGTATGCATGAATCAAGTCCTTAGCAGTCTCTGGAGACAATGCATATAAGCTTGAACTGCAGTCTACAAATAGATTAGGAGTTCCTGACAATTCTTCTGTTGCCTTTTCCCACATGCTCCAACCTGCAAAATGAGCGCCAATAACTGTGAGATCCGGAAACTTCTCAAGGAATGGCTTTAGATGTTCAGGATTGGAATAGTTATACCTGAAATCACCGCAATGAATCATTATAGGCAATCCTCTTTCATTGATAGCCTCTCCCATCTTAAACGCCTTTTCATCATTTAAGGCGAATTGCTGGAAATCCGGATGAACTTTAACACCTTTAAGGCCAAGTTCAATAATGTAATCCAAGTCAGCTTCAATGTCCTCACTATCAGGATGCAATGTTCCAAAACCTGTAAAAAGGTTCGGATGGGATTTGACCTCAAAGCTAATGAATTCATTGATAGATTGGACTTGTTTTGGAGTTGTTGCAACTGAATGAATAAGGTAATGTACAACCCCTACCCTATTGCCGTCTTCAATCAAGTCATCTACAGTCCCCTTTAAAGACATATGAAGGTCATAAAAATCACGTATCCCCTTAACAGCCTTTGCTGCAATCTTATCTGGATAAATGTGACAATGAGAATTAATTACTTTTTGCATATTAAATTAACCGCCTAAAAAAATTATAAAATTATGAAATATTTTTCTATTAATTAATTTGTATCAAATCATTTAAAAAAGTTTATATTACCAGATTAAGTATTTTAAATAAAAATAAATAATTTTAGAGTGGATTGGAAAATGAAATGAAAATAAATGGAATTGAATTAAAATAAAATAAAAATAAAAAAATTAGTTAAAATATGAAAAATTAAAGGCTAAATCTCGCTTCCTTTAACTTTTCCCTTAATCAATCTGTCTACATAGAGCTCAATGTATCCATAAGCTATTACAGAACCTAGGAATCCTCCTAAAAGCATACCGTAATAAATTCCACGTTCTCCCATATTGAATACAAATCCTAATATGTATGCAAATATCAATACAAGGACAAATTCCCTGAATGTGGTTAAAATGAAGGAAGTTGTTCCTTTTCCAAGCCCTTGGAACACATTTCCTGCACTTGCCCCGAATGGAACATACAATATGAAGAGACACATCAATTGTATAAATGAAGCAATCAACGGTTCAAGATGTGAGCTTGCCTCTGAATATGAGAATATGAACGCAACTTGATTTGCAAATACAAAGAGCAATATGCAAACTATAATGGATGAGATCAGACCTAACTTAACGGAATATCTGCATGCTGTTCTGATGTTTTCATACTTTTTAGCACCATATGCAACACCTGCAACGGTAATTGCTGCAGTTCCCACTCCAATAGCTGGAAGCAATCCCAAGGATATGATTCTCCAACCTGCAGTATAAACAGCCACTGCAACTGAACCTGAAACCAAAGTGAGCATAAAATTGACAGTAACTGCAAGAGCTGCCATAATCAACTGTTCCAAACTTGCAGGAATTCCTACAACTAAAATGTCCTTATACATTTTAAAATTATTATGGAAATCCTTTTTGTTATATGATAAGTAGGTATCTTTCTTAATGAAGATCCAGTAAAGCATCATCAAAATAGCAAATAAAGGAGATAATCCTGTTGCAAGAGCAGCCCCTGAAACTCCCCAACCAAATGTGTAAATAAATATTGGATCTAAAACCATATTGATAATAGCTACGATAGCAATAGGCAAAGTTGCTCTTTTTACATCCCCTTCAGCCCTAAATGCTCCTCCAAAAATAGGGGGGATTAAAATAGGGGCAGTGAAAGCAAATACAATTACACCATAATCCATAGCATATTTCAATACATCACTTGCACCCATTATCTTTAATAAGGATTCCAAGGATAAAAGGAAAAATACTGTGAGAATTAATGAAACAATTACACTTAAAATAGCAGAGTGAATGGCCGCATTATTCGCTTCATCTCTTTTTTCAGCACCAATATAACGGGAAATAAGGGAAGTTGCACCTGCACCAATTCCATTTCCGAATCCTACAAGCACCATAAACAATGGAGTGACATATCCCAGTGCTGCCAAAGGGTCGGGACCTAATCCTGCTACCCAAATACTATCTACAATATTATTTAAAAAAATTAAAAACATACTTGCTATCATAGGCCATGCAAGCTTATTGATAGCTTTTTTAGGGTCTCCTGTAATCATTTCAACATTTTCATTCATTTCCATAATAATCATCCTAACTATTAATTATATATACATAGTCCTATATAAAATGTTAAGAATTAAAATTAAGAATTAAAAATTAAAATTAAGAATTAAAATTAAGAATTAAAAATTAAAATTAGAATAAATAATTGATTAAATTTATAAAAAATAAAAACAAATATTGATTAGTGGAAATAAAACAAATTTTTTAAAGAAATAATAACTATTTATAAAAATTATTATTGATTATTAAAAATAAAACAAATTTTTTAAAGAAAAATAACTATTTATAAAAATTATTATTGATACAATGAAATACAAAATTCTAGAAAATCCAAATTATGAAGAGACTTATGAGCTTATTGAGGAAGGACTTAGAAAAAAGGCGACCATACTGCTTTTTGCATGCTGTAGAGTTAGTTATGAAGGCCGTGCATTAAGTGAACTTGATTATGGTGAAAGGATTATCATGATGAAGCCTGATGGATGCTTCCTGATTCATCAAGACAATAAGGTAGACCCAGTCAATTGGCAACCTCCTAAATCAAGGCCAAGGGCATATATCAAAGACGAGATTCTCTTTTTGGAAAGCCATAGGCGCAGTCCTCCTGAAAGACTTGAAGTTGAGGTAAGAAAAGTCCATTATGCAAATTACAACCTCATTGAAGATTATGAAGAGCTAGAAAGAGCAGGCTATGAAAAGGATATGGGGGACATGATTTGGGAAAAGCCCCATATGATCGAGGAAGGATTCCGTCCAAGCGTAAGGGAATATGCTACAGAACATGGCTTCATTGACATTCTTGGAAAGGATAGTGAAGGCAACCTAATGATTCTGGAATTGAAGGCACGTAAGGCAGGAATCGCTGCAGTAAAGCAAATCAGAAGATACTTGTCTGACTTTGAAAATAGGGAAAACAAGGAAATCAAAGGCAAAACTGGAGAAAAACAGAAAATCAGAGGATTGCTTGTAGCTCCTTCAATAGGTGACGATGCACTAGAGCTTCTTGAGGAGGAAGGAATCGAATTTGTAGCTATAGAGCCTCCAAGAGAACTTAAAAAAGATAAAAAAGTTACTTTAGATGCATTTGGATAAATTTTTATACCTAATTAATAATATATACATACATATTTAAAGAATTAAAATTAAAACAACCTGATTAATATGGATTTCATTTCAACTTTACTCATTGCAATTGCACTGGCAATGGACGCATTCAGCGTTTCACTTACAAAAGGATTCACCTTAAAGAAAATTAGCAAAACCCAAGTCTTGTGGTTTGCAATATTCTTTGGAGGATTTCAGGCTTTAATGCCTATTTTAGGTTGGTTAGGGGGAATTCAATTGGAATGGCTTATCACTACCTTTGCCCCTTGGATAGCATTTATCCTGCTTCTTTTGATTGGATCAAATATGATTCGAGAAAGCTTTTCCAATGATGAAGGGGAAGAAAATAGTGATAAATTTTCATTTAAGGAATTGACATTGCTTGCAATAGCTACAAGCATAGATGCATTTGCAGTTGGAATAACCTATGCTGTGTTAAAAACAGATATCCTGATTCCAATAATAATGATTGGAGCCACTGCATTCATATTTACAATAATAGGACTTTATTTAGGTAAAAAAATAGGAAATTACTTTGGAGACAAGTTCGAAATACTTGGAGGAGTAATCCTAATCTTGCTTGGTGTGAAAATACTCCTTGAAGGGCTTGGAATTTTAGTATTATAAAATTCAAAAAATAGATTCAACTAAATAAAGACATTTTAGTATTATAAAATTCAAAAAATAGATTCAACTAAATAAAGAAAATAAAAAAATAATAAATGAAAAATGGAAAAATCAATTCAAAAACAGTAAAAATGAGCTTTAAAATAAAAGCTCAAAATTCTTTTTTTAAAACAAAACATTATTAAAGGTCTAAAACGAACCTTTCGCCACTTAATTCTTTTAAACGCTTAATCTCTTCCATTTGATGTCTTTTAGCATATTCGTTATATGGTTTTGGAGACAATGTGTGGCCATCATACTCTAACTTATAAATGACAAACTCATCAGTGTCTAAAGCTATTGTATCTTCAGCATCCTTCAATTCAACACTATTCAATTCGTCCATAATGTTTTTAAACTCTTTATCTTCCAATTCAATAAGCTCATCAATGTCTCTTGAAGCAAAGCTTGGATTGAATTGCATAGCCAAGCCAATCATACCATTGACCTCTTTTACACCTATCTCAAAAACTGATGTTCTGATATGGTCCATCTGTTTAAGCATATGCTCCAAAGTTGGTTTGGTAACTGGAATTTCACTTGCAGTTCCTATAATGTTTATTTCATAATCGTTTTTCCAATCTCCAATCTTATAAACTGCATAATTGATATTATCACATTTAATCTCTTTATCTTCAGCCATATTATCACATTTTACTTAAAAAATTCAATTATAATAAATCTTAAAATACTTTTTTTAACTAATAATATTTTCTATTTACTAGATAAAATAATTTGCCTTAATGCCTTAAAAATATCCTTAAAATATCTTAAATTTTAAATATAAGATTAAATATAAAGATTAATATTAATATATATTATAATATATTAAAGAATTTTTACAAGTATTTTTAATCTATTATTGAGTAGGAGGTTAAAATTTGGTAAAATATTGTCAAGAGTGTGGAAATGCAAGTTATGACAGTGCACCAGTTTGTGGTAACTGTGGTGCTAAACTTCCTCCAAAATCTGAAGCAAATGCTAGACCTCCTAAGTTAGATGATAAATTCAAGCCAGGAGTAATCACTAGCACAAATGATTCAATATTCTCCGGCAGTTCATCTGGCTTTGGAAAAGGATTATCCGGCAAGATAAGTGGCTTCGATTTAAGCAAATTTAGTAGTGTTTCTAAAGAGAAGGAACAAAAAAATCACGCTCAAGCTCAAAAAAGTACTAAACCTTCATTCAGCAAAACTGCAACTGAAGGATTCAAGCAAAAAGATAAGGGAATAAAAGACCCTGCTAAAAAATTCACTTCTGCAAAAACTGAAAAAATCACTAGGGAAATTAAAAAGGAAAGCCCTAAGAAAGATAAAATTAAAATTCCTAAAAAAGAGAAGAAAACTGAACCTAAAGTCGCTAAAAAATCAGACGGCGGTTCCAACCTAAACATTAGAAAAATTGCAATTGTTGCAATACTTGCAATAATCATTCTCTTGATTGCAGGAATTGGACTTAATGGACTACAAAACCAAACCACTGATGAAGTTAAAAACTACTCAGATGGAATAATCAGTTTTGATTACTCTGGAAACTGGTCCATGTACAACAATACCGATGGAAACAGCAATTCCAGCGATATTGCATTTAAAACTAAAGATAACACATTAATTGGATTCACTACAATTCAAAGTGATGACATTACCTATGAAAAGATCATAAGTGACATTAACGCAACATCACAATCCTTAAATGGAGAAGTCTTAGACGCTGAAACTGTTGATATAGGCGGAATTCCATCCTTGAGAATGACAATCAGCACTGCAGACCAAGGATATTCAAGATACTACTGTACCTTACGTGATGGAGTGTACTACAGCTTTGTCATAAACAATGGAAAATCAAGTAATCAAGACATAAGCGCTTTGAATACAACTGAAATCCAAAATATGATTAATAGTATTAGTTTTCAAACAACAGAAATTGATGCAGCAGATGGTGCAGAAATAGCTTAAAACTAATCTATTAATTTTTTTATTTTTAACTTCCGCTTAAAAATAAATATTTTCTCTTTTTTATTTTTCTTTATTTTTTTAATTTTATAATTTTATAATTTTTAAATATTAACCTATTTTTAATTTTTATAATTAACTATCGGGGAAAAAAAACATGAATTCAATCAAAATAGCTCTTTGTCAAATGAATGTGGTGGACAACAAGGAAAGGAATATTGAAAATGCCATTAAAATGATTAAGGAATCTAAAAAGCAGGGAGCTGATTTGGCTGTTCTTCCTGAAATGTTCAACTGCCCCTATGAAAATGAGAAATTCATTGAATATGCTGAAGAACTTGATAATAGCCAAACCTTAAAGGAAATGGCTAAAATTGCAAATGAAGAGAATATTCATGTTTTAGCAGGATCCATACCGGAACTTGAAAGAGATGATGAAAAAGATACCAATTCAATATACAACACTTCAGTTTTCTTTGACAATGCTGGAAAGCCATTGGGAAAACATAGGAAAATGCACC
The DNA here is from genome assembly GCA_015063035.1 of Methanobrevibacter olleyae. Taxonomy (GTDB): domain Archaea; phylum Methanobacteriota; class Methanobacteria; order Methanobacteriales; family Methanobacteriaceae; genus Methanobrevibacter; species Methanobrevibacter olleyae_A. The sequence continues at coordinate 10,415 of SUTG01000021.1, read as the reverse complement.
TCTTTGACATTGACGTTAAGGGAAAAATCTATTTCAAGGAATCAGATACGCTAAGTGCAGGAAATGACTTCACAATAATAAAAACCGATTTGGCAAGAATTGGAATTGGAATCTGCTATGACATAAGATTTGTTGAACTATCAAGAATAATGGCATTGAATGGTGCTGAAATATTGATTTTCCCTGGAGCATTCAATTTGACAACAGGCCCCGCACATTGGGAACTCCTCTTTAGATCACGGGCATTGGACAATCAAGTTTATGCAATTGGAGTCGCCCCAGCATTAGATAAGGATGCAAACTATAACTCATATGGACATTCAATAGCTGTGAATCCATGGGGAGAAGTTATTGAAGAGTTGGATTACAGTGAAGAATTAAGAATCGTTGAGATAGATTTAGATGAAATAAAAAGAATAAGAGAAGAAATTCCTGTTTTAAAGAATAGAAGAAGCGATTTATACGAAATAAAGGAAAAATAGATAAGAAAAATATGTTCATGAAATAAACATGAAATTTCATGGAAAATAAAAATTATAAAAAATAGATGCTAATTTTAAAAAAATAATTGAAAAAAATAGTAATTAAAATAAAAAAACTAATAAAATAAAAATAATTAATTGATAAAATAGTAATTAAAATAAAAAAACTAATAAAATAAAAATAATTAATTGATAAAATAGTAATTAAAATAAAAAAATTAATAAAAAAGAGAAAATAAATTAATAAAAAATTAATTAAAATTTATTTTAATTTTGCTAATCTCTTTTCAAAGTAAGCTAATTTTTTCTCATTGCCAGCAAACACTTCGCATGCTGTTTCCAAGACTCTCACTTCATTGTCATAATCATTTTCTTTTCTATAGAGAACACATAATCTTTTATATGGAGCATCTTTTGGCTGTTTTGATTCAACATACCTTTCATATTCCTTAATTGCCTTTTTAAGATTTGCCTCTTCCATTTCCTTAATTGTGCTCATAGGAATGACTTTCACAATAGCTTTTCCAGATGCCTTCGCTTTTTTCCTTTTTTCAGCTTTTTTGATTGCCTTATTACAGGATTTCTTAAAGTCCTTGTCATCCTCATTCTTTCTTGCCTGTTTGATTAGCTTAATGGATTCATCACTTCCCAAATCCCCTAAAGCTTGAACTGCAGCTAGCTTAACACCCCAATCCTCATCTTCAAGACATTTTGCAATGCTATCCAATTCATCTTCAGCTTGAAGTTCACCTAAAGCCCTTACAGCAACTTTTCTAACTCCAAAATCCTCATCATCAATGGATTCAACGAAATAAGGAATCACTTTTGCATCTTCAGTTTCCTTAAGTGCAAATGCTAAAAACCTTTTATCCTTTCCTTCCGCATTTGCAAACTCTTCAATCAATTTATCTACAGCCACATCACCCATATTGCCTAAGATTTCCGCAGCTTTGAAACGTACCTGTGCATTTTCATCAGTGGTAGCTGCAATCAATGGATCTATAATAGATTCATCATTCACCTTTTCCAAACTTGCTATAGCTGATTTTCTAGTAGCTACATCTTCATCCTTCAATGCTTCAATAGCCTCTTCAATTGATAAATTTCCTACCATATTAAATCCTCATAAAACTAAAATAATTAAAATAATTTTAATAGATTAAATAATTCAAATAACTAGTTTAAACGAATTAAATAATTTTAATAGATTAAATAATTCAAATAACTAGTTTAAACGAATTAAATAATTTTAATAGATTAAATAATTCAAATAACTAGTTTAAATAAATTAAATAATTTAAAATTTTAAAAACATAAATTAATTTTAAACTAAATTCTTAATTTAATAATATTTAAGTTAAAACTAATATTTAAATTAATTTGAATAAGTAAAAACTAAACTATAAAATAAATAAATTACATAAATAAATGGGTAACTATTTTAAAATAAAACATAAACGCCAATAGACTTAAAGATTGATAATATGATAAGAAAACAGACTAAAAGCTATTCAAAAAAGGAGATCTATAAGAATCTCCACCCCTACGTGAAACAGTGGTTTGACAGTAGCTTTGAAGACTTTACACCTGCACAAAAACAAGCGATTCCTGAAATTCATAAAGGGAACAACATACTTGTTTCATCACCAACAGGATCTGGAAAGACATTGACTGCATTCCTATCCGTCATTAATGAACTGACTGAACTTGCAGATAAAGGGGAACTTGAAGATAAGGTCTATTGCATTTACATATCCCCTCTCAAGGCATTGGACAATGATATCGAAAGGAACCTTGACCAGCCACTTAGGGAAATAGAGAAAATAGCTAAAAAGCCATTAGGAATCAGAAAGGCCGTTAGAACCGGAGACACCACACAATATCAAAGGACAAAGATGCTGAAGTCTCCCCCACATATTCTGATTACAACACCTGAAACATTATCAATCCTGCTTGTTGCACCTAAATTCAGGGAGAAACTATCTCATGTAAAGTATGTGATCGTTGACGAGATTCATTCATTGGCTGAAAACAAGCGAGGGGTTCACTTAAGCTTATCACTGGAAAGATTGCAGCATCTAATTGGGGGATTTACAAGGATTGGATTATCCGCTACAGTAAGCCCTCTTGAAGAGGTTGCAAAATTCCTTGTAGGATATGAATACGGAGTGGAAAGGGATTGTATCCTAGTTGATATCAATTATCTGAAGGAACTGGATATAGAAGTTATCTCTCCAGTTGACGATATTGTAATAGCTGATGATGAGGATACAAGAATGGCAACTTATGCCCTAATCGATGACTTAGTGATGGAACATAAGACCACTTTGATATTTACAAATACCCGTAGCGCTACAGAACGCTATGTTTACAACCTGAAAAAGCTTTACGGAGAGCATTTCAATAGCAATAACATTATGGCACACCACTCTTCCCTATCAAAGGAATCAAGATTGGAAACTGAGGAAAAACTAAAGAAAGGTGAGCTTAGGGCTGTTGTATCCTCAACTTCACTTGAACTTGGAATAGATATAGGTTACATTGACCTTGTAATACTTATCAACTCACCGAAATCAGTTTCAAGGGCTCTTCAAAGAATCGGTAGAAGCGGCCACAGATTGCATGAAAAGTCCAAGGGAAGAATAATCGTTACAGATAGAGATGAACTTGTAGAATGTTCTGTTCTCTTGAAAAATGCTAAGGAAGGAAAAATTGACAACATAAAAATCCCTAAGGACTGCTTGGATGTGCTTTCACAGCATATTTATGGAATGGGAATAGAAAACCCTTGGGACATCGATTATGCCTACGATGTGATTAGAAAAAGCTATTGCTATAAGGACCTGGAAAGGGATGACTATGAAGATGTCTTAAGCTATTTGGCAGGAGAATATGTGGAACTTGAAGAGCGTTACGTTTATGCGAAAATCTGGATTGACTATAAGGAAAACACCTTTGGAAAAAGGGGAAAACTGGCAAGAATGCTTTATTCAACAAACATTGGAACAATACCAGACCATTCTGCAGTTATCGTAAAATGCGATGGAGAGCCAATAGGTAAGGTTGAAGAGGACTTTATGGAAAAGCTTAAAAAAGGAGACCGCTTTGTTCTTGGAGGAAGAACCTATAAATTCAATTATGGAAAGGGAATGACCATAAACGTCTCTCCAGCATCAGGGCCACCTACAATCCCCTCATGGTATTCAGAGCAATTGCCTCTTGCATTTGACCTTGCGGTGGATATACAAAGGTTTAGATACATACTTGAAAGCAAGTTCCAGTATGGAAGGTCTAAAGAGGAAATAATGGAATTCCTTCATGAATACCTTTATGTTGATGAATTTGCAGCAAACTCAATCTATGAATACTTCAATGAACAGTTCCTCTATGCCCAAATACCTCACAAGCAAAAGCTTCTTGTTGAGTATTACACAGGATTTGGAGGAAGAAAATTCGTTGTTTTCCATAGCTTGTTTGGAAGGAAGACAAATGATGCACTTGCAAGGGCAGTAGCTTATGTGGCAAGTGACAGAAACAAGAGGAACATTACAATCTCAATTACAGACAATGGATTCTATTTAAGTTCAGACGGCAAGATGGGAGCATTGGAAGCATTGAAAAGATTGAATCCTAACAACTTTGAAAACATACTGATAAGGTCACTTGACAAAACCGAAACATTGGCAAGCAGATTCAGGCATTGCGCTGGAAGATCACTCATGACCTTAAGAAGATACAAAGGGCATGAAAAGTCTGTAGGAAGGCAGCAAGTTAGAGGAAAAATATTGCTCAAGTACATTCAGGAAATGGACAATAATTTCCCAATACTCAAGGAATCCAGAAGGGAAGCCACTGAAGATTATATGGACATTAAGAATGCTAAAAGGGTCATTTCATGGATTTCAAGTGGTGAAATGGAAATCAAGACAATAAATACAATAATCCCAAGCCCATTTGCATTTAATCTTGTATCACAAGGATACTTGGAAGTCCTAAAGCAGAACGATAAATCAGAATTTACCAAAAGGATGCATAGGGCAGTTATAGAAAAGATAAAAGAGCAAATGGAAAATGATTATTATTAATTTAAACAGTTCAGAGAGAATTTTGTTTATGATAATGCAGAACATTAAACTATTAAAATGATTTAAAGCTATTTATAGTTTAATATAGTAAATTTAGAACAAAATAAAAATGTTTAAATACTATAAAAATATATTGTATTTAATTAAGTATGATTATTGGAGGAGGATAAATGTATTTGGAATTTTGGATAGTCCTTGCCATCATATTTTTAATTGGAGAATTGCTGACAGGAGGATTCTACTTATTATCAATAGGAATAGGTGCAGTAGTTGCAGCAATATTAAATTATCTTCAATTCAGCATTACAACTCAAATAATCTCATTCATTTTAATAACACTGATTTTTGTATTGATTTCAAGGCCATTATATAGAAAATTAAATAGGAATAATGTTGATAAGAAATCAAATACGGAAAGACTGATTGGGTTGAAGGCAAAAGTTACTGATGATATGGATTCACACAAGATTGGAACAATCAATGTAAATGGGGAAATCTGGAATGCAATCTCCAATGAAAAGATAAGAAAAGGAGAAGAAGTTGAAATCATTGGCATAGAAGGAGTCAAGTTAAAAGTTAAGAAATCAGATAACTAGAAATATTAGTTAAATATTGGTTAATTATTAGTTAATAACTAGTTAGATTGAAAATTAATGAAATCTTTTAGAAGGTGAAAGCATGAGCATCATACTATTAATTTTAATCATAATAATCCTTGTAGTGTTCGCATCAAAAACTTTGCAAATTTTGAGACCTTATGAAAAAGGTGTTGTGGAAAGATTAGGTAAATATAACAGAACCGTTGAAAGCGGTTTAAACATTATTGTCCCATTTGTAGAAACCATTAGAAAAGTTGATTTAAGGGAGCAGGTAGTGGACGTTCCTCCTCAAGAGGTGATTACAAAGGATAATGCAGTTGTAGTTGTTGATTGCGTAATCTTTTATGAAGTCATTGACGCATTCAATGCAGTTTATAATGTTGCAAACTTCTATCAAGCAATTACCAAGCTTGCCCAAACAAACTTAAGGAACATAATCGGTGATTTAGAACTCGACCAAACCTTGACTTCAAGGGAAATGATCAATACAGAATTACGTGAAGTTCTTGATGTTGCAACCGATAAATGGGGAACAAAAGTAGTCAGAGTTGAAATTCAAAGAATTGAACCTCCAAAGGATATTGTTGAAGCAATGAGTAAACAAATGAAAGCTGAAAGGTTTAAAAGAGCTACCATCTTGGAATCCGAAGGTTATAAGGAATCTGAAATCCAGAAAGCGGAAGGGAACAAGCAAGCTAAGATTCTTGCAGCTCAAGCAGAAGCGGAAGCTATCAAACAAGTTGCAGATGCTAATAAATATAGTGAAATAGCTATTGCAGAGGGTAAGGCAAAAGCTACTGAAATAACCTACAATGCAATCCATACAGGAAATCCTACAAATGACCTTATTGCAATCAAGTATTTGGAAGCTCTTGAAAAAGTGGCTGATGGAAATGCAACCAAAATCTTCTTGCCAACTGAAGTTTCAGGAATTTTAGGATCAGTTGGAGGAATCGCTGAATTATTTAAAGAGGATTCCGACAAATCCAAAGAGCCTAAAGTCATAGAAGATATTGCAGAATAGATGAGGGGGAATATAATATTTAACTATTAAAAACTAAATAGAGAGGATATCATGGCAAAAATGAGTTCAGTATTTATTGGATTCCTATTGACATTAGTCGTTTATTTATTCTTTGGACGTTATGAATTCTGGGGTCTTTTAATCGGGGGATTCATTGTCGGATACATAGCTCACGAAGGAATATTCGGAGGAATGTGGAATGCAGCACTTGCAGGAGCATTCGGAACAATTGTGGCATCAATCTTATTCGTAATACTTGTCACTATAGGTGGAACCGCTTTGATAGGGCCTCTTGGAGGGCTAACTGGATTCACCGTATCTGGAGTTTCAAGCTTATTCGTAATTATCTACAATATAATCAAATACATGATAATTATGGGAATAACTGGTGCTCTCGGTGGAGCTTTAACTAAACAGAAAAGTTAAATTTTTTAAATTTTTCTCTTTCTTTTCTTTTTTTATTATTTTATCATTGCAATTTACCTATTTTATTAACTATTCTTAATTTTAAACATTTTTCACTTTTATTCTTTCAATTTTTATCAATTTATACTAATTTTTTAAAAAAATATTAAAATTTAAATTATATGAGAAATAAAAATTTAATTTAGAAAAATAAATAGACAATATTAATTTTTTAATAATTAAAATTATGATATGAATATAATCTTAAAGTTTTAGGTGATTTAATGGTAGATGCGGAAAAGGCAAAACAACCTAAAGTAAAAAAGAATAGAAATTCTAATTTACCTGACATAAATTTAAAATCATTGATTTTCGGTGCAGCGGCATATGCATTTTTCCCACTTGTTGCAACCCAATATGGAATAGATCTTTTAATGGCATTTGCAGCTATTGGTCCTCTTTATATTGGTTATGAAGCAAAATCCTACCTTAAAGGTGTTCTTTTAGGTATTGTTGGTGCAACCCCACTATTATACTTGACATTTGCAGGATTTTTAGGAGCATACACTCCAACTGAAATGGGAGACTTGATTACAAGTGTTGCAATCCTTGGACTTGGTGCATTGATGGCATTCTTTGGAGCTTACCTTTACCAAGAAAGAGCAAAAGCTAAAGAGGAATATGACATTGCAAAAGGCACCAAAGGAACTAAAAATGTTCCTATCAAACAAAAAGAGAAAAAATTCGAAGATACAGGTAATGTCAAAAAGAACATTGCTAACTTATTCCTTCCAAAAGGCAGAAAGAAAAAATAATTTTTATTTCAATAGAATTCCATTTGGGATTCTAAAATCTTTTTTTATAAAATCTTTTTTTATAATTTTTTAAACTCAATAAATAGCTATTTTTTAATTTAAAGACTTAAACTAAAATACATATTCTAATTTTATAAAATATTAAAAAATAGCAGAAATATTAGAATAATTAATGAATAATTGAATATTAATAAAAAAAGAGTAAAAAAGTTATAAAAGTTAAAAAAAGAAATAAAAACTTTAAAAAAATAGTTGAAAAAGTTTTAATCAAACTTTTTCTAAATGTTTTTTCTAAGTTGGAAGATTATGTAATAATCTTTTCAAATCCACCATTTTCGAGTGCCATTTTAATTTCACGTGCAACTCTTCTTCCCATACTCATACCTTCACCATATTTGAGGTAACTGTATGCGGAACCTTCCATAAAGGTGTTTGTACCACCATCAGTTCTTGCACTTGTTTCAAATACAACAACTTCAAGGTTATCGTTTACAAGAGTTTGGATACAGAACGGACCGTTTAAACCAGGTTTCACTAATTCTGCAGCACTTTTGACTAATTTGTCACCAATTTCAAATGCTTGAGGAAGCAATGATTCCCTCATTACAACTGGGTGGTTACCGGTTACAACATAGGATGGGCTAATGTCAATGGATAATTGGTCTTTAGCAGGCATTCTTACAAATCCGTCAATACTGGATTCATATCTGCTGTCCATACCCATAAGTTCCACTTCATCATTCAATGCTGAGTAGAAGTAGTGGATACAGTAGTTACAACCAGATACATACTCTTCAATGTGAGCTTGAGCCACATCTTCATCTTCAATCCATCCACGCTCTTTCATTGCATCGATCTTTTCATTAAATTCTTCAGGAGATGAAGCTACAAAGTATCCCCTTCCACCTCTTGCTCCAGGGAATTTAACCATTACTGCACGGTCAATTTTTGAAGGGTCATCGTATTTCATTGGAATTCTGATTTTACCGTTTACAAGCAATTGTCTTTCCAAGTCTCTTTCAGCTTCCCATCTTAAGATGTCCCTGTTACCAAACATAGGAACATTGAACTTATCTTCAACATTGTCTAAACCTGCATATGCAACAAAGGATCCATGAGGGATAACAATTGCGTTCATGTCTCTTAGCTTTTGTTGTACATCTTCATTTACAATGTCTTCAAATTTATCAACTATGATATATTCATCTGCAACATCAAAACGTTGATAAGGTACCTCCCTACCCTTTGCACAAACAATAGCAGTTCTAAATCCTTCCTGTTTAGCACCATTAAGAATATGTAAAGAGGTGTGACTACCTAAAGTTGCGATAGTGATATTGTCTTTATCATATCCTTCCAAAATCTCCAATATTTTTTCTTTACTAACTTTTCCCATTTTTAATCTCCCGAACAAATATATTTAGAGAACTAAATTTACGATAATTATTTATCAATAATTATATTATATTTTTATAAACTTATAAAGTTTTATTATTAAATTTTCATTCATATACCATAGAACTAAAAAATGAAAATAAAGTTTAGATGATTGAACTAAAACAGCAATGAAAAAAGTAATTTTCTAATAAACTATATAATCAATATTGGACAAAATTATTATTGCTAGACGAAAACGAAACAATAGCTGAAAATTTAATCATTATTAGATTCGGATTAATTTTAATATTATTATTAGAATTATCTTGTTATATTGCTATTACCATTATTATTCAAGTGAAAATATGTTGATTGGATTAATATCAGATACCCATATTCCAGATAGGAGAATTAAGCTTCCCCAAAAGGTTTTGGAAAGCTTTGAAGGAGTGGATTTAATCATCCATGCAGGAGACATAACCAGCCAAAGCGTTATAGATGAATTGGAGACAATAGCCCCCGTAGTTGCCGTTGAGGGAAATATGGATCGTGTTCATGGTGAAATTGACTTGCCTCCATCTAAAATAATAGAGGTAGAAGGCCATAAGATTGGAGTGATACATGGAGAGGTTTATCCAAGAGGGGATACACAGCAATTATATTACCATGCATTGCAATTGGAAGTTGACATTCTTGTAAGTGGGCATTCACATATTGCACAGCTTGAAAAGATTAAAGATGTCATTTTAGTAAATCCTGGAAGTCCAACAAACCCGAGATTATCTGACCCCTCTGTTGCATTGATGGAAATAAACGGCAATGACATAAGCATAGAATTCATTCAAACTGGAAGGCCAGTTTGTTCAGCATTGAATTTCTTTGAAGAAAAGGCAAAGAAGGAAAAATAAAGTGAATAAATAGAATTAATGGAAAAATAATAAAAAGAATAAAAGAATCAATGAAAAAATCATAGGAGGGTTAAAATGGGAAGCAGATGGCAAGTGGAAAAGAAGAATGATCCTTATTACAAAAGAGCTAAAAGTGAAGAATATCGTTCAAGAGCATCATATAAGCTTAAGCAACTTGATAAGAAATACAAGATCATTAAGGAAGGAGACACCGTAGTTGACTTAGGTGCTGCGCCAGGTGGATGGTCCCAAGTGGCATTGGAAAAGGTAGGTGAAGAGGGAATCGTTGTAGGAGTCGATTTAAATAGAATTAAACCATTCCACGAACCAAATTATTATGGAATTAGAGGAGACTTCACAAAAGAGATAGTGCAAGAAAAGATTATGGAATTGACAAACGGTAAAGTAAAGGTCCTGATGTCCGATGCTGCACCTTCATTGACTGGAGTCAAAGACCTCGACCATTTAAGGTCTGTAGACCTTGTTGAAACAGTGTTTAAGATTGCAGACAACATCCTTGAAACCGAAGGGAATTTAGTGATCAAGGCATTCCAAGGTTCAGAGTACAAACGACTTTTAGACAGCATAAAATACGATTTCAGAAAAGTCAAATCAACTAAACCTCCATCCTCAAGGCAAAAAAGCAAGGAAATGTATATTGTGGGTTTAGGCTATAGAAAAGGACCTAAAAAGAAAAAATAATTATTAAATTAAAAATTT
>SUTG01000020.1 GCA_015063035.1 Methanobrevibacter olleyae | reverse complement strand
ATTACCAAAAAATTCTCAGAAGCTTACCAAATCGACTTGCCAACCACTCCAGGTTTAACCTTAGTAGAAATGATGAACGCTGCTCACGCTGGTGACTTAAAAGTATTATACATCCACGGGGAAGACCCTGTACTCTCCGATGCAGATATTAAACACACCAAAGAAGCAATTGCAAACTTAGAAATGTTAATCGTTCAAGAATTGTTCATGACCGATACCGCTGCTGAAGCAGATGTTGTATTACCTGCAGCAGGTTGGGGTGAACAAGAAGGTACCTTCACTTCTGGTGAAAGAAGAGTTCAATGGTTACGTAAAGCTCAAGAACCACCTGAAGGCACTATGCTTGACTGGAAGATCATGGAAGAAATTGCTGTTAGAATGGGCAGACCAAGAGAATTATTCCACTACGAAAACGCTGCTGAAATTTGGGAAGAAATCAGAGAACTCGCTCCTTCCTACTACGGTATTACTCACGAAAGATTACTCAAACCTGAAGGTGTCCACTGGCCATGTCTTGACCCAGAAGATCCTTGTGAACCTTTAATGCACAAAGACAAATTCGCTCACCCAGACGGTTTAGGTGTATTCCAAGCATTAGAACACAGAGGTCCTGTAGAAGTTGTTGATGATGAATACCCATTACTCTTAACTACTACCCGTATCTTGTTCCACTATCACGCTGCTATGACCAGAAGATGTGAAACCTTAGATAAAGAAGTACCTACTGGATTCATCGAAATCAACACCGAAGATGCAGCAGAAAGAGGAATTCTTAACAATGAAATAGTAAAAGCATACTCTAGAAGAGGAGAAATTGAAATTCCTGCTCGTGTAACTGACGACATTAAGAAAGGTATTGTAAACATTCCTATGCACTTTACCGAATGTGCAGCTAACATGTTAACCAACTCCGATTCTTTCGACCCTAAATGTAAAATGGTTGAATTAAAAGCTTGTGCTATTCAAGTAGAAAAATTATAAGGTGAATAAGGAGTAGATAATATGGCTGTAAATGTAAATGATATGTTTTATGCATACTCTGGTAATGAAGCAATTAAAGAAAAAGGGGAATACGGTGGAGTCGTAACCACCATCATGAAATACCTCCTTGAAGAAGGTATTGTTGATGCAGTTGTAGCTGTAGAAGAAGCAGCTGACTTATACGATGCTAAACCTATTCTCATCACTGAACCTGAAGATGTAATCAAATCTGCAGGATCCCTTCACTGTGGTACCTTAAACTTAGCAAAATTCGTATCCAAATACTTAGACGGTGCTAGAGATATGAAAATTGCAGTTACCACAAAACCATGTGACGCAATGACCTTAAAAGAGTTAATGAGAAAAAGAAAAGTTATCGAAGAAAACGTAATCATGATTGGTGTAAACTGTGGAGGAACCATGCCACCTGTACCAACCATGAAAATGATTAGAGACGTTTACGAATTAGACCCTGCTGATGTCATCAAAGAAGAAATTTCCAAAGGAAAACTCATTATGGAAACCGCTGATGGTGAAAAAGCAATTTCCATCGATGAACTCGAAGAAGACGGAATGGGTAGAAGAGAAAACTGTCAAAGATGTACCATGAACATCCCTACCAACGCTGATCTCGCTTTAGGTAACTGGGGAGTTATCGGTGACTTAGCTGGAAAAGCAACCTTCGTAGAAGTATGCTCCGAAAAAGGTGCAGACATCTTAGGAAAAGTAATTGATGCTGGATTAATTGAAACCCAAGCACCAATCGAAAAAGGTGTAACAATCCGTGCTAACATCGACGGAATTATGGTAAAACAAGCAATGGCACAAAGAGAAAAAGACTTTGCTGGAACCTCTGGTGACATTTTAGAAGTATTTGCAGAATACAAAGAAGAATTCTCCAGATGTATGAAATGTTACGGTTGCCGTGAAGCATGTCCTCTCTGTTTCTGTGACGACTGCTGTCTCGAAGCTGAAGGTCCTGAATGGGTACCTGGTGGATACACCCCTGCAGCTCCATTCTTCCACTTAACACGTATGGTGCACATGGTTGACGCATGTACTAACTGTGGTCAATGTTCTGAAGTATGTCCTTGTGAAATTCCAGTATCCAAAGTATGGGCTACTGTAAACCAAAAAGTCAGAGACATCTTCGGTTACTACAGTGGTGTAGACAACGAAGAACCATTACCATTCACTGAATTTGGTCCTAAATCCTACAGACAATACTAGGATTGAAGATTTAAATAAAATGGTTAAACACGATAGAATAAATTAGTTGTTGTAAAACTTTGTAATGGGCGTTTTGCTTATTATATTTGTTTTACAATTTTCTATTTTTATTCTCCTTTTAATTTAATAATTTAAAAATAGTCACCTCTTATTCACTCATTAGTCAAATGAAAACTATTTTTTAAATTATTTAAATTAAAAATTGATTTATTTTTAAATTTAATTTATTTATCTAACTTTAGCTATCTATTTTTATGAGGAACTTCCCGTATCTAGATAGTTTTTTCTATGATTTATGAAAAGATTTGCTTGAATAAATTAAATTTAAGAATATTTCCTTAATTATTGAATCAAGCAAAATATCTAATTGGTGTAAAAATGAGAATCATTTCAATTGTAGGTTTAAAAAACACTGGAAAGACTTCACTTACAAGCAAGATCATCAAAGAGTTAAGAAACAGAGACTTTAAGGTTGCAAGCATAAAGCATTCTCATCACAAAATGGAAATGGATCATGAGGGAACCGACACTTACAAACAGATGGAGGCAGGTTCCAATTTTGTTGTAGGAATAGGAGGAAGAACCTACTTCAATATTAATGAAAGGCTTGATTTAGAACGTATTTTATTCCTGATAAAGCTTATGGAAAATCCTGATTTTGTGGTTATAGAAGGATTTAAAGCTTATCCTTATGCTAAAATCGCAACCTGTGAAGAAGTGAAGGATGATTATACAATCAAAGTTGTCAATTCATTTGAAATAACCGATGAAGAATTGATTGGATTGGTAGACCTTGTAGAGGAAAGGTCCTATGATATTCTAGACACATTGTTTGTCAATGAATGTGGTTATAATGATGCAAGCATAATAGGTCAGGCATTTGCACAGGGAAAACTGGATTACAATCCAGATACTCAAGCTGAAGTTAATCTGGCTATTGACGGAATAAACATTGGACTCAACAGATTCGTAAGTGACTATCTCAAGCAAATCATATTGGGAGCACTGACTCCCCTTAAGATCAAGGAGTTTGGTGTAGAGAGCCTTGAAAATATTGACATAACAATTAAGAATAAAAAGGAATAAAAATTAAGATTAAAAAAGAATAAAAATTAAGAATAAAAAGGAATATAACAATATAATATTTATTAAATTTAATTATAGTAATTAAGATTAAAAAGGAATATAACAATATAATATTTATTAAATTTAATTATAGTAATTAAGATTAAAAAGGAATATAACAATATAATATTTGTTAAATTTAATTATAGTTATTAGGTGATAAAGTGAGCGATAATAAAGACTTTGAAAACAAGGTAAGTTTAGCAATCAATGGCAATGAAATCGAATTGAACAAATTCACAGATGATATCATTAAGGAAACCATTCTCGGTTTATTGAAAGCAATCAAAACTTCTGAATATGGTGTAGATGAAGTTAAGGATGTTGAAATAACCATTAAAAACGAATAAGCGTTAAAAATCAATGGTTATTTTTAATTGAATCCAATTTATATTTTAATTATATTTTTATTTTTATGATTTAATTTTCTTATTTTTTGATATGGGGCATGAAGATGAAGGATAAAGTTAGAGACGACTATGAAAGACCAATTATTTCACTTAGGATTTCCATTACTAACAGATGCAATGTAAACTGCATTTACTGTCATCATGATGGAATGTTGGATTCATCTTCTGAAATGACTCCTGATGAAATTTATGAAATATGCAGAATTGCAAAGAAATTAGGTGTTGAGAAAATACGTTTGTCTGGAGGCGAACCTTTAATCAGGCCAGACATTGTTGAAATTGTTGAGAAAATAAATTCACTTGATTTCAAGGATATTTCAATCACAACCAATGGGATAAATTTAGACAAATATGCCCAACCATTATACGATGCAGGATTAGACAGAGTCAATGTCAGTTTAGACACACTTAACCCTGAAACCTATCAAATGATTGTAGGGAAAAACGTTTTAAACAGAGTAGTGGATGGAATTGTAGAATCTTGTTCAGTTGGTCTATATCCAGTTAAGATAAACATGGTAGTTATGAATGATATTAACCATGAAGACATTTTTGGCATGTTTGAATTCACCAAGGAACATGGTGTGATTTTGCAGCTTATTGAGATAATTGAATCTGAAAGCTGTGATGACAATGACTTCAACTCAAAATATCATTACCCACTTGCAGAGTTTGAAGAGCATCTCGCTGAAATTGCAGATGAAATCAAGGTAAGGGAATTCATGCAGGACCGTAAGAAATATTTCATTGACGGCGGTGAGATTGAAGTTGTCCACCCTGTAGACAATACCAATTTCTGCAAGAATTGCACAAGACTTAGAATCACTCCTGAAGGAAAGATCAAACCTTGCCTTCTTAGAAATGATAATCTTGTAGACTTGATTGAGTTCATTAGAGATGGAGTGTCTGATGAAGAGCTTGTAGACATCTTCTTAAAGGGAATTCATAATAGGGAACCTTTCTATAAGGAAGAATAAATAGTATATTTTTTACTATTTTTCACATTTTTTATATTTTTAATTTTCTTGAATTTTTCACTATTTTCACTATTTTCACTATTTTCACTATTTTTTTCTAAATTTTTTATAGATATTTTTTAGATTTTTTTATTTATTTTTCAAAAATTTTCTACAAATTTCTAATAAATTTTCTCTTATTTTTGTTAATTTTTTATAATATTTTGTGCTTGTTTTTTAGTAAATTTTTTCTATTTTTTTATTAGTTTTTATCTTTAGAAACCACTGTGTGTACTTACTACACCTACTTTATGTGTATTTACTACACATTTTTTTGTTTGGCCTAAAAATTTTAAAAATTTTAAAAAATTCGATATAAATTTACTTACATATTGGAGATATAATTTAGCTATTTTTGATTAAATTTTGACTATTTTTATTTTATTAAATTAGTTTAATTTTTATAATTCAATTAAAAAATAATTTATTTAATAAATAAATAATTATTTGATTTAAAATTATAAATTAAATTATTATTAAATGTTAATTTTTAAAAATAATGATTATAAATTAAAATTAATATTTTTATAAATGTGTAAATAATACACGGCAATATATAAATCTTTATACTTGAGTCTAAGTATGTGCCTTTTATAAGTATATATAATATATATTATAATGTACACATGGTGAATTTATGCCAAAACATATAGTATCTGGACTAAAATATTTAGAAAGTGTTGAACTTAGAAAAAGAGGTTTGTCCCAAAAGGAGATTTCATCTCAAATTGGTGTAGACAGATCAACTATTTCCCACTACTTAAATGGTAGGAACATTTCTATGGATTCAATTGAACTTGCTAAAGCTATTTTAGAGTTAAGTCCTAAGGATTTTATATTAATTACAAAAGTTTTATTTGGAGATTATAAAGAAATTCGTCAAATCGTGACTATTTTTAATATGAATCATTATGACCCACAGATTAACGATGGATGTATTGGTTGTGGATTGTGTGTAGATTTGTGTGAGATGAAGACTATTAATTTAGATTCATTGAAAGCAAAGATAAACCCCCGTTATTGTTGTGGCTGTCTTATGTGTGTTGAGAACTGCCCAACAAAATCAATTGAAATTTTGGAGGTAAAAAATGGTTAACGTTAAAGAAGTTGAAGGTAAAAACTTCAGCATAAAAAGATCAGCAGAAGAAGACAGAATCTTGTCCTTCAAAGATCACGTTTGTATTGGTTGCGGCCTTTGTGAAGCAACTTGTCCTGTAGAAGCTATTGCTCTTGATGAAGTAGCTCCTATCGAACGTAAATACACCGAAACTTATTTCAGTGGTCATGAAAAGATTGCTCAAAACTATGCTCTTTTCAAAAACGATAACGAAGGAAAAGCAAAATTATGCATTGCTGAAGATAAATGTGTTCTCTGTGGTATGTGTAGTGGAGTATGTCCAGCAGGTGCATTAGAACTCACCATTGGTGGCGTATCTATCAAAGAAAATGAAGCTTATCCAAGTCTCATCGCTTCAGCTGAAATCGATGAAGACAAATGTTTATTCTGTAAAAAATGTGAAGAAGCTTGTCCTAGAGCTTCAATTACCATTGACAGAACCTTACCTAACAGAGCTGACTTAGTAACTGGTGAAATCGAAGTATGTGAAGACGACTGTATTTACTGTGGCGCTTGTGCTGAATTATGTCCTGCAGAAGCTATTGTAGTAGACAAAACCACCGGTGAAGAAAGCATTGTTATTGACAAAGAAAAATGTGTATACTGTCTCGTATGTAAAAAAGCATGTCCTGTCAACGCTATTAAAGCAGTATGTAGATCCTGTTCCTACGGTGAATATGACCTCGACCCTGCTAAAGCAGCTATTACCGGAAATGCAATTATTGACAAAGAGACCTGTATTAAATGTGGATGGTGTGAAGGAGTCTGTCCTGCAGACGCAGCTACTGTAAAACAAGCATTTAAAGGTACTCTCGAAATCGATGAAGAAAAATGTGGTACCTGTGGTGCATGTATTGATGTATGTCCATGTAATGTTTTATCCTTCCCTAAATCATCTGGTCCTGGAGACAGAGGAACTCACTTAGTTAAAGAAGAAGATTACTGTATCCACTGTGGTGCATGTGCTAAAGCATGTCCTAACGGAGCTTTAACCGTAACTAGAACTGACATCGATTACACCCCAACTAGTTCAAAATCTTGGATTGCAGCATTCGAAGCTTTAAAAAATTAATTTGATTGGTGATTATTTATGGAACTTAAAGTAGATCAAGATAAATGTTTAGGTTGTGGAGTATGTGTTATCGCATGTCCAGTAAACGCTTCTATCAGCCCAGAAAACGCTGGTGGACATGGTTCCAAAACAACCGAAACTATTATGATGGTTGAAAACGGATTTATTAAATTATTCAGTGTGGACAAATGTGATAAATGTGGTACTTGCCAAATGTTCTGTCCTACTGAAGCTATATGGTTAGAATAGGAGTGATAACATGCATTACGCAAATACTTATTTAGAAAGACCAGTAGTAGGAGATTTAGAAAACGTAGCTCAAGAAGGTACTACTAAAGTACTCAAATGTATGTTAAACACTGGTTCTGACATATATCAAGGAGCTTGTAAGAAAAGAGGTTCTACCTTAAAAGAAGAATATAAAAACGCTTCCGGTACCTGTTACATGGATCCTCGTGACATGGTGAAATTAGGTGTAAAAAACTGGGACACTGTACTTGTAAAAACCGACTACGGTGAAGTTGTTTTAAACGCAGCAAAATCCAGAGATGCTCCTCACGAAGGTACCATCTTTGTATGTAAAGGTCCATGGGCTAACACTATTGTAAGCCACGAAACCTACTGTTGTTCAGACCCTACCTACAAAGGTATCCACGCTACCGTTGAAAAAACTGACAGAAAAGTTTTATTAATGGCAGACTTAATGAGATGGGTATACAAAAAATATGTTGACGAAGAAGATGATGACGTTGTAGAAAACATGGAATCATTAGGTGAAAGACCAGTTTATAACGGACGTAAATGGGAGGAGTTGATTGATCATGACATATGAACCACCTGTAACTGATTACGATCACATTGTAGAAAATTGTACTTGTGCATTTTGTGGATGTAACTGTGATGACTTAGATTTCTTAGTAAAAGACGGTCACGTAGTTGCTGTAAGACACGCATGCAGATTAGGTGCAAGTAAAGTTATGGAAGATATGGACCAAAGATTACTTGTGCCAATGGTAAGAAACGAAGAAGGAGTTCTTGAAGAAGTGGACTGGGATACTGCTTTAGACACTGCAGCCGAATATATTGCAAACTCTATTAGACCAGTATTCTACGGATGGTCTGAAACTTCAACTGAATGTATGAAAGAAGGTGTAGAATTAGGTGAATATATTGGTGCTGTTTTAGATAACCAAGCAACTATCTGTCACGGTCCAAGTTTACAAGCTATGCAAAACGCAGGTTACCCTATCCAAACCTTAGGGGAAGTTAAAAACAGAGCTGATGTTATTGCATATTCCGGTAGTAACGCTATGAACTCTCACCCAAGACACTTAGCAAGATATGCAGCATTCCCTAGAGGATACTTCAGACAAAGAGGTAGATTCGACAGAACCGTCATTACTATGGATCCAAAATTCTCAGACACTGCAAAAATGTCTGACAAATGGATTGGATTTGAACAAAACGGAGACTACGGTTTCTACAACGCTTTAAGAGCTGTATTAAAAGGTAAAAAATTACAATCTGAATCTGTTTCCGGTATTCCAGCTGAAGACATTTATGAATTAGCTGCTGAAATGGAAGCTGCAGAATTCGGTGTTCTCTTCTTCGGTTTAGGTTTAACCCACACCTTAGGTAAACAAAGAAACATTGACATCGCAATTAAATTAGTACAAGACTTAAACACCAACAGTAAATGGGGACTTACTCCAATGAGAGGTCACTTTAACGTAAACGGTTTCAACATTTTCATGGCTTACGAAACCGGTTGGGCATTCGGTGTAGACTTCTGTAGAGGATACGGAAGATATATGATGGGTGAAACCAACACTATTGACTTACTCGTAAGAAAAGAACCTGACTGTTTCATGGTAATTGCAGCAGACCCTGGTGCTCACTTCCCTAACGGAGCAAACCAACACTTAGCAGACATTCCAGTTATCCAAATCGATATTCACTGGGGACCATCTACCGAACTCGCTGACGTAGTACTTCCTGGATCCTTCATTTCTGTAGAATGTGGAGGTACCAGTTACCGTATGGATGGTGTTCCTATCTGGATGAAGAAAGCTATCGACAAACCTGAAACCTGTCGTGACGACGAATGGATTGTACGTGAATTGAAAGAAAGAGTAATGAAACTCAGAGAAGAACCTAACGTAGCAGATGAATACGTTCCTAATGAAGGTCTCGCATGTCTCTTAGATAAGTAAGGTGATTTTAATGGAATATATACTTAAAAATGGTATTGTTTACGACCCTGCTAATGAAGTAAACGGAGAAAAAATGGATATCTGCTTCAAAGATGGTAAAATCGTTGAAGATGTATCCGCTGACGCTGAAGTATTAGACGTCACTGATAAAATTGTAATGCCTGCTGGTGTAGACCCTCACGCTCACGTTGCAGGACCAAAATTGGTTGTAGGTAGATTATACAGGCCAGAAGACGAAAGAAGAGGAGTAGCTCAAAAAACTAAAGTAACCAGAGCTGAAGCTGGTTTCTCTATCCCAAGTTGTCCTACCACTGGATACAGATACTCAAGAATGGGATACGGTACTGTTTGTGAAGCAGCTATGCCTCCTTTAGAAGCAAAACACACACACGAAGAAATTAACACTATTCCAAACATCGATATTAACCCATTACCATTATTTGGTAACAACTGGTTCGTAATGGAATATGCAAGAGAAAACAGAATTGACGACTTAGCAGCATTTATTGCAGCAATGTTAAGAGTATCTAAAGGATACGGTGTAAAAATCGTAAACCCATGTGGTTCAGAAGCATGGGGTTGGGGTATGAACGTACACGGATACGATGACAAAGCACCTTACTTTGACGTAACCTCCAGAGAAGTTGTAAGAGCTTTAGCAAAGGCTAACGAACAATTAGGTCTTCCTCACTCTATACACATCCACCCTAATGATTTAGGTCACCCCGGAAACGTACCAACTACTATTGCAACTTTAGATTCTATCAAAGACATTGCAAAATCCACTAAAGCATCTGCTGGCGTAAGGGATCAAACTATCCACTGTACTCACGCACAATTCCACTCTTACACTGGTAACAGTTGGAAAGATGCAGCATCTGGTGCAGAAGAAGTTGCTGACTTCATTAACAAAAACCCATACGTAACTTGTGACGTAGGTCAGGTAACTTTCGACGAAACCACAACC
The DNA here is from genome assembly GCA_015063035.1 of Methanobrevibacter olleyae. Classification (GTDB taxonomy): domain Archaea; phylum Methanobacteriota; class Methanobacteria; order Methanobacteriales; family Methanobacteriaceae; genus Methanobrevibacter; species Methanobrevibacter olleyae_A. The sequence continues at coordinate 21,296 of SUTG01000020.1, read as the reverse complement.
ATGACTGCAGACGCTCCTATGGAATACGACTTGTTCAAAATCTCTGGATTAAAATGGGCTAACAAAGACATTGAATGTGAAACCGCAGCTGGTATCATTCCATGTATTTACTCTCCAAAAACTCCAGTAAGTACCTTACAATGGGCTATTGGTCTTGAATTGTTCTTGCACATTGAAAACCCATGGCAAGTATGTTTAACCACTGACCACCCTAACGCAGGTCCTTTCATCAGATATCCAAAGATCATCTCCTGGTTAATGAGTGCTGAGAAAAGGATGTCTATGATTGACAATGGTGAAGTACACAAATGGGCTTCCAAAAGAACTGGCTTAGCTGGTCTCGAAAGAGAATACGACTTCTACGAAATAGCTACCATTACTAGAGCAGCTCCTGCAAGAATCCACGGATTTGCTGACAGAGGTGCACTTACCCCTGGCTACAACGCAGATATTGCAGTATATGACATTAACCCTAATGACTTTGACCCATCCAAAGATCCTGAAGGTGTCGAAAAAGCATTCAGTAACGCTTACTACACCATCAAAGATGGTCAAATCGTTGTTAAAGATGGTGACATTGTTTCCACTAAACAAAGCCACACCATTTGGACTAACGTCATAGGATACGAAGAAGAGGAAAAACAAATTATCGACAGTATAATGCCATTCTTTACCCAATACTATTCTGTCAAATGGGAAAACTATCAAGTACACGACCACTATGTACCAAACCCAACTAGAGTGGACGTAGAAGCTAAATAAGGAGAGTGTTTATTAATGAAAACTATAACTTTTGATCAAAAGAAAACTTCTTCAATTGCTTTAGAATTTGATGAGTTAATCACTGATAACATTTACTCTTGGACTGAAGAAGACTTTGCAGAGTACAAAGTACCTGTAGGAAACTCCAGATTCCCAATCACTGATTACTTTGACATCACTGTTGAAGGAGAAGCAGAATCTCCAGCTGAAGTCAAAATGATTTTAAACGGAGATTGTAACAGAGTAAAATACATCGGTTGTAAAATGAGTGCTGGTGAAGTAGTTGTTAACGGTGATGCAGACCTTCACGTTGGTGCAGAAATGTCTGGTGGATTAGTTACTGTATTCGGTAACGTAGCAGCTCACGCTGGTCGTGAAATGAAAGGTGGTAAACTCGAAATTATGGGTAATACCAAAGAATTCTGTGGTGCATCCTACATTGGTGAATGGAGAGGTATGTCCGGTGGAGAAATCATTATCCACGGAAATGCTGGAAAACAATGTGGTGAATGTTTAGTTGGTGGTAAAATCCACGTTTTAGGTGACTGTGATATTCTCGCAGGTATCCACATGACCAAAGGTACCATTGAAATTGATGGTAACGTAAACCGTTGGCCTGGTGGACAAATGAAAAACGGTAACATCGTAATTCACGGAAAAGTTGGAAGATTACTCGAAGGTTTCGTAGAACAAGGAATTGTAACCGATCCTGAATTAGATGGTATTGTTTACCCTGGTAGATACATCGAATACAAAGGGGACATTGCTTTAAACGGTAAAGGTACCTTAATTATCGATGCTGAGAAAAACAGAGACAGATTATCTACTTGGATTGAAGAAGACGACGAATATAACGCAATTAGAGAATACAGAGCTCAATAAGCTCTTTCTCTTTTTCTTATATTTTTTCTTCTTTTTTATTTTTTATTTTTTTATTTTTTAGAAATTGCTTATGGCAAAATTGATTTAATTGCTTATGGTAAATCATGATTTAATTAATTTTTAAATGAAGATTGCATTTCGCAATCAATTAAAATAATTTTTTAATTAATTAAATTATCATTTATTGATATTAAGTATAAGATTATTAATCAAAATTTTAATTTAACTAATGCTATGTACAAAAGGTGTTAATATGGTCAAAGAGATACTTATGGACCCAGACGATATTATAGAATATGTAAGAAATAATGTAAAAGTCGATGACATTTTTGAATTGTCATACAACAGAGTTTTTGCTCCAGGCACTGTACTTGGACTCACTCCTGAAGATGAGGAAACAGGTGAAGGTTTAATACTTTCCCTTCAGCTCAATGGTGAATTGCTGAATCAGGCTGTAGACATTGATTTGCATAAGGTAAAGGATGAGATCATTGAGTTCCGTCATATGCCTGGTGGAGATGAAGATAAGTTAATCGTTGTTGAAGCTACATTATAGCTTCATTTCATTTTTTCAATTATTTTTTTTATAAATCGCTAATTAGTTTCAATAAATACAAATAATTTTATATATAAGAAACAAGATATTATTAATCATAAGATAAGTATTTGATTTTCAAAAACTAATAATCGCTATGGAGGTCTGAAAAATGGTCGATAAGGAATTAACAATGACTTCTGATGAAGTTCTCGATTACATTAAGAATAATTTTAAAGAATTCGATAAAGTTGACATTGCATACAACCGTGTTTCTGCTAAAGGGGATGTCTTAGGTGTGGATCTTTCTGATTTTAGAGGAAAGCCAAGTTGTAGAGTGATGATTGCTTTAGATGGTGAAATCATTTCTGATACTATTGAAGTTGACTTTGAAGAATATAAGGAAGATATTATAGAATTACATCACTATCCTAAAGATGAATCTAAAGAGTCTGTTTATATTGAAGTAATCTAAATCTTCTTATTTCTTTTACTATTTTTTTTTAATTTTTTCTAATTTTGAGTTTTTTATTTTATTTCTTTTACTATTTTTTTTAATTTTTTCTAATTTTGAGTTTTTTATTTTATTTCTTTTACTATTTTTTTTAATTTTTTCTAATTTTGAGTTTTTTATTTTATTTCTTTTTCTTTTTTTCTATTTTTTAGCATGTTTTTTATAACGATTTCAATGCTATTTTTTAATTACTGTTCATAAATTAAACTCATATCCTCTATTGGCAAAATGGTTTCAACTGCTTTTGCTTCAATTGGTATTCCTTTTTCCTTAATTGCAGCTATTGAATTCAAACCGCTTCCTGTAACGATTCCGAAGTTATAATTGTCCACTTTTGCATTGTATATCAATTCTCTTGGTTTACCTACTTTAAAGATAGGAAATCCATTTTCATTGACTTTATCCAAGATCTCTTCACATTCTGGCCTAGCTATGTATGGAATCTCTTTAATGGAAGCGAGTATTTTCTTAGGACTTTGACCTTTGGATATTGAGGTCAGATTTTTGAAAATGAATATTTTATGAGGGTCTATTGAGGAACCGTCATATGAAATCATTTCCACAAATAATGGAGGTTTTCCAAGTTCCAATAATCCTCCATATCTTGGTGTGCTCATGATACCGTTGTTGATTAGAATGCCGTCAATTGACAAGCTGCAAACGGTAGCTATTCCCACTTTGCTCTCATCACTTGGGTGGTCTACAATATTGAATAGAGGATTCATGTATTTTGGAAGACTCTTATATGTTTTTTTCATGATTGCCAATGCATCATCAAGGTCTAGCTTATTTAAGTAAGATATGTTTGCAACTATGTTTCCTTCATTTGTTTCAATATCATAATCAACCTGATTCATCCTATTCAATGATTTTGTAAGTATGAAAGGTGTTTTCTTATACTCAATTTTCTTTGCTTTTTTGATTTTGTGTTTAGAGGATTCAAGTTCTTTAAGTTTATTGTAATCAATGAATTCCTCTCCAGTCTTGATATCAACTTTATAATCCATTTCCTGAGCCGCGCAGAATGGTGTGATTCCTCCAATGATTGATATTCCAACCATTCCTTCTGGAACTGGAATTCCTAAAACGTTTTCGCTTGTTTCCCCAATTTCCAAAACTCCTCCAATTCCCACTTTTTCAAGTTTTTGGATAATCTCCTTCGCCTTTTCCATACTTGTTCCAGGTATTATCCTAAAGTTTGCAGGTATTGTACCGGTTCCATGTTCTGCAACTTCCAACACTGATGTCATGTCTTTTGCTATGAAAGCATCTAATGGAGTTATTGAAGTTTTCTTGTAGGAAATCAGTTCTGAGAATTTGGTAGGATAGTAATCTTCAATTTCAACAAGCCCTCCATATTGGGGAATGGATGGAATTCCATTTTTCAGGAATACTCCATCAATTGTTGTACCGCAGATAGTCTTCATAACATATCCCTTTTTGCCATTGATTTCAGTTTTTTTAGCATTGATCAATGGGCTTACGCAAACCCCTGCAGCAAAGACGTCCTTAATGATGTCAAATGCTTTGTTGTCTAGGATATTTGAGGTATTTACAATTACATTTCCACATCTTTTATTGTAATCAAAATCAGTTAAGTATATTCTCTCCTCGAATTTTGAAAATGTGAAGTCAACCTGGTCGTAAATCAATCCTTTTTCAAGTTTTGCCCTTCCAAGTTCGGTGATGACTCTGCCAGAATATCCTTTTCTTTCTGTGTATCCCTTCTCATCAAGAATTTGCATATGGTAACGCACTGCTCTCTCACCAAGGTTATACCCTTTGGTTTTAAGTTCGTCAGCTATTACTTTGGAACCTATTGGCTTTTCTTGGACATTAAGGATTCTTAGAATTTCTATCATTCTATGTTCAGATTCTGACATGTAATCTCCTACTTCTCTACTGAAATTTTTTTAAAAATAAGTATTGTGCTTGCTTAAAACAGGTTTTTAAAAATAAATAAAAAATAGCTATTTGATTTTTAAATAGCTATGATTTCTTAAACTTAAATTCAATCTGCGATTTGATTTATAAGTTTAAGTATTTCTTATGTTCGTAATTGAATACTTGGACTCTGTATTCGTCCCATTCTTCGTATTTTGCAGCTAAGAATGCTTCGAATATATGGTCTCCAAGTGCTTTTCTCATGATTTCGCTTTCTTCAAAGGTATGGTATGCTTCCCATAAACTGGAAGGCAATAATTCAATGCCCATCTCTTCCCTTTCCTCTTCGCTTAACTCATAAATGTTGAATTCAATTGCGTCTCCAGGGTCGATTTTGTTTTTGATACCATCCATACCAGCTTCCAACATCACTGCAAATGCAAGATATGGGTTACAGGTTGGATCTGGGCTTCTGTATTCTATACGGGTAGCTTTTCCACGTGCTGCTGGAACTCTGATTAAAGTGGATCTGTTTTGAATACCATAGGAAATGTATACTGGAGCTTCGTAACCTGGAACCAATCTTTTGTATGAGTTTACAATAGGATTGGTAACTGCTGTGATTGCTGCAGAGTGTTTTAATAATCCTCCAATAAACCACATTGCTTCTTGGGATAATCCGGTTTCGCTGTTTTCATCATAAAAGATGTTTTCCCCATCCTTGAATAAGCTTTGGTGACAGTGCATTCCACTTCCGCTTTCTCCGAAGAATGGTTTTGGCATGAAAGTGACTCTGTAATCAAATCCATCGAAATCAGCCATATTTGCTACAATAGCCTTAATTGCTTGTTTAAATGTAATTACTGCATCTGCAGTTTTTAAAGCGTCATCGAATTTGAATGCAATTTCGTTTTGACCAGGTCCTACTTCGTGGTGGCTTGCTTCAACTTCAAAGCCTAATTCCTGTAAGTTAGTGGTAATTTCTCTTCTAAAGTCAGTTCCCTTGTCAACAGGTTCCACATCAAAGTATCCTGCATCATCGTGAGGAATTGGATATCCATCATCATCAGTGTCTACAATAAAGAATTCAGGTTCTGGGCCTATGTTGTAAGTATAACCTTCTTCCTTGATTTTAGCCAATGCCTTTTTAAGGATTCCTCTTGGGTCTCCTTCAAATGGTTCTCCATTTGGTTTGTAAATGTCACAAATAAATCTACATGATGCAGATTCTTCAGGTCTCCAGGATAAAGCGGAATAAGTGCTTATATCAGGTTTCAATACAAGGTCACTTCCTTCAATTCCTACGAAACCTGGTATTGAAGATCCATCAAATAGGATACCGTCAGTTAATAAATCTTCCATATTTTCTAATTTACATGGGATAGACACATTTTTGGGAATTCCATGCAAATCAACAAATTGGAGTCTAATAAACTTTATATTGTCTGCTTTCATTCTTTCGATTACGTTTTTGATTCTTTCTTCCATTAAATCATTCTCCATTAGATTTGGAATATAAGTTCATAGTATTTATTAAATTATTAGTTTCGGAAAGATATTTCCACCTAATACATATTAATATATTAATTTTCTTAATATATATTACTTTTTTATTTTATACTTATTTAAAGGTTGTGCAATAGTTTATTTTTTTTAATAATTTTCATTTGAATATCCAATTTTTTATTAAAATCTTAAAAATAGTTTATTTTTATTATAATAATTTGAACAAAAACATATTTTAACATATATTTTTATAGAATTTTGACAAAAATGGAGAAATTTATCTAAAAATTTTTAGAAAAAATAATTAAAATAATATAAAAATAAGGTAAAATCAATAGAAATCGAATAAAAATAGAGCATAAAAACTATTAAGAAATTAAGAAAAAAATAAAAAATTGGTAGTTAAGGAATTTTTATAATTCCAAAACTTTAAAAGACTCTAAGTTGAGTAAATCAAAATTAAGTATTTTTGGAGCGTAGTTAACTTCTCCAATTCCAGTTACCAATTTATAAGCTTCAAATGCTTCTAAGCATCCAACTATATTTGGAACAGGTCCAATTACTGGAGGCACTCCTTTTGTTAATTCTGATATTTCATTTTTGGTTTCCTCTCCCAATTCCTTTCCAAGGGATGGTAGGGAAAAGAATTCCTCATATGAGGGAGTGTCTTTAGTGAATACGCTTACTTGCCCTTGTGTTCCATGAATGGCTCCATGAACAAATGGGATATCATTTTCTCTAGCAAATCTGCTTGTGATGATTCTTGTGTATAGGTTATCCAATGCATCTATGATTATATCCCTATCGCCAAAGACTTCCTCTATATTGTCGGCGTTCAATTCTTCATTAAATGCATTTACTTTGGTATAAGGGTTTGTTATTCTGACTCTTTCCTTTGTTGCAATGGATTTGTCCACACCTATGGTTTCTAAACTGGAGATTGCTTGTCTGTTTAGATTTGAGAGATCATATGCATCCTTGTCTATTATTGTCAAATCTCCAAGTCCCATACGTGCAAGCATAAGGATAGTTTCTCCCCCTATTCCTCCGCAGCCAACTACACCTATTTTAGCCTCTTTAAATCTTGTTTGTTGGCTTTTAGTTACAATACCCATTTGACGAGTTGCCATATCCCAGTATCCAAATCCTTTATATCTTTCTGGCATATTTCCACCTTTTTACATCTCTAATAATATATTATCAATTATCTTTTATATTTTTATATCTTTTTGAATCCCTAGTTTATTTTTGAATCCCTAGTTAAATATTAAATCTTATTGTATATAACAATTGTTATTTAATATAGTTTCCTTAATTTTGAACTTTGAATTTCATTTCATATTCATTATCACTTTTTTTAATTATTAGAAATAAGTGTATTTTTTACCAAAGAACTCTTCCACTTTCTTCAAGTCTTCAGAAATATGGATCATTTGAGGGCAATGGTATAGGCAGTCATCACAATGTAAGCAACTGTCAGCTCTTGTGCCGCTTTCAAGTGAGAAATATTGCATTGCACTTCCTGCAGGATTGTTTAACATTTTAGCCATGTTGTATTCTCTAAAGCATCCTGCAACATCCACTCCATGAGGGCATGGCATGCAGTATCCACAACCTGTGCAGTCATTTCCTCTCCTTTGCTTGTATTCCCAAGCGACCTCATGAATAAGCTCCAAGTCATTTTCACTAATGGAGTTTATTTCTGACCTGTTGGCTATTTCAATGTTCTCCTTTACCTGCTCTATGCTGTTCATTCCACTAAGGACTGTGTTTACTTCCTCCATATTCCAAAGGTATTGGAAAGCCCATTCAAGGGGAGTTCTTTTTTCTTCAGCCATATCCCATAAGTCCATAATGTCTTGAGGAACATTTTGAACTAGTCTTCCACCTCTAAGAGGTTCCATTATCATGGTTCCTAAGTTATGTGAAGCCAAATACTCGACTCCTTCCCTTCCGGACTGGTATCTTTCATCAAGATAGTTCAATTGGGTAAGGCCAAATTCGAACTTGTCATAATCATCAACAATATCCACTATCCAATCCATCTCTGTATGTGCTGAAAATCCCATATGCTTTACTCGGCCAGAGCTTAAAAGCTCATCCATCCATTCAAAGACATCAAGTTCCCTATACATTTTCCAATAGTCCTCATTTAGGCTGTGCAACATGTACAAATCGATTGAATCGGTCTTCAAGTCCTTCAATTGCTGATTGAAAATTCTTCCCATATCCTCTTTGGAACTTATTTGCCAACTTGGCAGCTTTGTGCTTAGGAGAACATCATCCCTATAGGAATTTTCATATAAAAAATTACCAAGATATTCTTCGCATTTTCCCTTTCCAGCCAAATTGTTTGCATGATATGAATAAGCGGTGTCGATGAGGTTTATGCCGTTTTCAATCCCATAATCCAATATTTCATTTGACTTTTCCTCATCGATTTGGGCATTTGTTTCAAAATGAGGCAATCTCATTGCTCCAAATCCTAAGATAGAAACTTTCTCTCCAGTTTTTCCTAAAGTTCTATATTTCATTGTGTAACCTATAAAATTTTATTAAATCTTTAATGTTCCTTGAAATTAATTTCTAAATAATAATATTCTTTAGATATTTTAATATTAGTTTTTTTAATTAATATCATTTTTTAATAGGTTTAATTGATAGGTTTAATTAATAGGACTTAATTGTTAAAAGTAGTTGAAAATAGTTTAAAAGTGGTTTAAATTTAGTTTAAAGGTAGTTTGAAAATAGTTTATTAAGTTGTCTAATTCTGTGGAATTGAATGAAAATAGTTAAAAATAGTTAAAAATAGTTTTATTAAGTTGTCTAATTCTGTGGAATTGAATAAAAGTAGTTAAAAATAGTTATGATGTTATGATTCCTGGGATAGGATGCCGGGGGCGGGATTCGAACCCGCGATCTCACGGTATCCCAGGAAAAAAGTCAGAGCACGCTTAGTTACCCTATGAGCCGTGCGCTCTAACCAGCTGAGCCACCCCGGCATCAGACAGTATTAAAAGTTATGTTTTTCATTCTTTATATATTTTTGCTTTGTTCGGAAATCTTATATTATAAAAAACACAATTAATATTTATATTGGAATTAATAAATTATAATGATATAATTATTTGTGAATTGTTTCAGAATAATTATCTTATAAAACTGATTATTATTGATTTTATTTAATTAATTTTTCAAGTGATATTATGAGTAATGTTAAAGACATGTCCCTTGCTGATGAAGGGATTAGAAAAATCAAATGGGTTCAAAAGCATATGCCTGTTCTTGAACACATCAAAAAACAATTTGAAGAAGAAAAGCCTTTTGAAGGCATTACCATTGGATCATGCTTACACTTGGAACCTAAAACCGTCAATTTAGGTTTGACCTTACAAGCTGGTGGAGCTGAAGTGGCTATGACCGGTTGCAATCCTCTTTCAACCCATGACGATGCAGCAGCAGGTGCAGCAGCCCTTGGATTGCATATTTACGGTTGGAGAGAACAAACCGATGAGGAATACTACGAAGCTATTGACAATGTATTGTCCCACAAGCCGGATGTAATCATTGATGACGGTGCAGATATGATCATGTACCTTCATGAAAAACGTCCTGAACTCTTGGCAAACATTAAGGGTGCATGTGAGGAAACAACCACCGGTGTTCACAGATTGGAGGCTATGCATGCTGATGGGGCTCTTAAATTCCCAGTCATTGCTGTAAATGACGCTTATACCAAATACTTATTCGACAACCGTTATGTACTGGCCAATCTTCATTGGATGCTATTATGGGAACCACCAACATGTTGATTGCAGGTAAGAATGTGGTGGTATGCGGTTACGGCTGGTGTGGTCGTGGAGTTGCATCCCGTGCTGCAGGACTTGGTGCAAATGTAATCGTAACTGAAGTTGACCCAATCAGAGCGCTTGAAGCAAGAATGGATGGTTACAGAGTAATGAAAATCAGAGAAGCTGTAAAAATAGCTGACCTTGTTGTTACTGTAACCGGTAACATTGACATTATCCATGGGGATGACTTCAAATACATGAAAGATGGATGCATGTTGTCCAACTCTGGACATTTCAATGTGGAAATCAACAGACAAGACCTTGAAGCCCAATCAGTAAGCTGTGAAGAGGTAAGGGAAAGCATTGAAATGTTTACCATGAAAGATGGCAGAAAAATTTATCTTTTAGCAGATGGAAGACTTGTTAACCTTGCAGCAGCAAGAGGTCAAGGACACCCAGCAGAAATCATGGATATGAGTTTTGCCGTTCAAGCATTGTCTGCTAAATACATCGTCGAAAATGACTTGTCCTTAAGTGTTGAGAAGGCTCCTGACAGCATTGATGATGATGTTGCAAGATTAAAGCTAAAAGCTATGGGAATCGAAATTGACGACTTGTCAGAACGTCAAAAAGATTACTTGGCTGATTGGAGAGAAGGAACCTAATTCTCTTTAATCATTTATTTTTAACCATTTTATTTTTCTTAAATTTTTTATAGGTTTTTTATTTTTAATTTATTTCATTAAACATTAGAACTAATTATTTTTGATATCATGTCTTATTTTCGCTATATTGATAATGGAGAGGGTCCTACAAAATTATTCATTGGTGGAGTCCATGGTGATGAGGGAAAGGATGTATTGCCTTTGATTAAGCTTTTATCCAATGATGATTTCTCAGATGGGCAGATTTATATCTATAATTTTGACAAGACCCCTTATGTTTCCACAATTTATAGGGAATTCTATGAGTCTGAACAAGGAAAGAGAATATTGGATTTGATTGATTATTATAAGCCTGATTTTTATACAGAACTTCACTCCTACAATATTAAGCATTTTAATAGATTAACAAACTTGGAAAGACTTGATAAGGATGGAATTCCCCCATTGATTGATTGCAGCCAATATGTATTATGCAGTTCAGTTTCCCCTTTGATAAGGAGAAGTCATTTCACTAAGGAGAATATTTGCCAGACATTGGAGTTTCCATCATTCAGAGGTGAAGACTTAAATCTCACTGAAGAGGAACTGTTTGAAAAATATAATTATGATCATGATGCTTCTGTTCACGAATACATGTCATTTTTAAGATTGATTACAATCAGCAAGAATAGGGATGACTTTGAGAAAAGAGTGTTGAAGGATTATAAAAAACAAGCTGATCTTGCGTTAAAGTATGTAAAGATAATTTACGGATTGGATTTTCCACGTTATTAAATGGCTTTTTTTATTAAGCTTTTCATTTATAGGTTGGATTTTCCACGTTATTAAAAATAGGTTTTATTAAATTTAATTTATTTTCAATTCAAGGTTTTATTAAATTCAACTTTTTTAAAAATAGTAAATAAATGATTAAGATTGGTTTTAGAACCAATCCTCTAAACTTTTTTGTGTTGAACTTAATTTTTTCAGTTTTTCTGTAACATTCAAGACTCTGCTTTCGGAAAATCCATGCTCTTCACACATGAATTCAACAAGCTGGTCCTTTTTTGCACTTTTGAACTTAATTTCGTAATCGGTGTTTACGTCATGCTTTAAGAAAATGTCCCTAAGTTCATCCGGTTCCACTTCCACTTCTGTGATTCCCTTTTGAACTAAAATGTCTTCTAAAGTGTTGTTTCTGATTAATTTGAGTCCTGTCTTTGCACCTATTCCATGGATTCCCTCATTGAAGTCGGTTCCCACCATCAATGCCACATCGATTAGCTGTTCCCTTGTCAAGTCTATATCTTCCAAGACCTTTTGAAGTTCCAAGTATTCAAGGTTTGACAATCCCCCACTTAATGTGAGATTTCTGATGATACGTGGAGCGCCGAATAGCAAACAGTCATAATCCTGTGAAGCTACAGCCCATGCATCTCCTTGCTCTACCATATATGCTCCTTGAGCTTCACCTTCTCCTTCAGCTTGCACATAAGGTATTCCCATATAATCGAGCAGCTTTTTAGAGGATTCAAGGATATAAGGAGACATTCTGGAAGTTCTTATAGCAAATTTCCTTGCTTCCTCAATGTTTCCTGCAGCTTTAGCCTCTTCCCATTTTTCCATAGCCTCTTCCTTAATTGCCTTTCTTTGTTCAAGGGTTTTTGCCTTATGCTCTGAGCTGTCTCCATCAAAAACATAGATAGGTTTGATTCCTTTATCGACTATTGATGCAGTTCTATAAAGGATTCCACTTAAATGGGAGGTTACATTGCCGTTTTGATCCATCAATGGACTTCCATCTCTTTGACGAATCCCTGATAAAAACTGATAAATTGTGTTGTATGCGTCAATTGCTACAGTTCTTCCTTCCAAATCTTTTAGGCTAATTTCCTCTGGGGAAACTATGTCCTTGAATTTTACTCCCATATCATCCACCTAATTTCTCTTAAATTCATTTGTTTTTATTTTAGCCATTGTAAATATATTTATTTTATGAAATAGAGCATTTGAAAACTATTTTTCATGTTTAGTTAACTATTCATGGCTTAAATTTATTTTCCATTCTCTATATTTCCACATAACTCATATTTCAGTAAAGTAATCTATTGGGAAGAATTCCTTAATCCACATTAGGATTTCACCATTCATAATAATGGTGTAGTCTCTTGTCAGGAAATCCTCTTCAGTATTGTAAAGCTCTTTAAGTTTGTCAGTTGCCTTTTCTATCTGTATGACATTTATTTCTCTTCTGGTTTCAGCATTGTATTTTTTTAGGATTCTTCCGATTGGAATATCTGCCCTAACCAAATCGTCTCTCATTTCTTTGCTTAATCTTTTTAATGGAATGTAAGAAACCGCATAGATTAAAGGATAATCATCCTTATGCATTACAATTTCCCTATAATTCACTTCATCTCCAGCATCAACATTTACCAATTTTGCACTTTCTTCAGTTGCCTCTTCAAAATGTTGCTCTAATGTTTTTAAAGCGATTTTTCCATATAAAACATCTAAAATGGCTGTAATTGAGCCATCAGTAGTCATTAGAATTTTTTGAGTGTTTGAAAAATTCTGATTGTATTTCTCTTCAACCTGATTGATCTTTTCAATCAACCTTACATTGATGTCATTGTCAGTAGCTTTTGACATAGTTTATTCTCCGTGTTGTTTATTAAGGTTTGGAAATTTATGAAATTTAGGTTAGGGATTTATAAATCATCCGGATTTTCAATGAATCCTGCAATTGCTGATGCAGCAACCACTCCTGCATTAGCTAAATATACAGATGAATTAGGGTCTCCCATTCTGCCTTTGAAGTTTCTGTTTGTAGAGGAAATGCTTGTTTCACCTTCAGACAATACTCCCATATGTCCTCCTAAACATGGTCCGCAACCAGGGTTGGATACCATAGCCCCAGCATCCAAGAATGTCTTTATGTATCCTAAATCCATTGCCTTTTGGTATATTTCCCTTGATGCAGGTATGATGATTAATCTTACATCATCATGAACTTGCTTTCCTTCAAGTACCGCTGCTGCTTGTGCAAGGTCAGATAATCTTCCATTTGTACAGGAACCAATGAATCCTTGGTCAATGTGAGTTCCTGCCACTTGTGACAATGGCTTAACATTATCCACATCATTAGGACAAGCTATTTGGGCTTCCATGTCATCTACATTAAACAGGAATTCCTTTTCGTATATTGAATCCTTATCAGATTTAAGGATATTCAATTGGTCTTTTGTTTTGCCGGTTCTTTCGCAAACATATTCAATTGTGGATGGGTTAGGTTCCATAATTCCGTTTTTAGCACCCATTTCTATTGCCATGTTTGTCATGGTCATTCTGCTTTCAACGTCCAAATTGTCGATTGTCTCTCCACAGAATTCTGCAGTCTTATAGGTGGCTCCAGCTATTCCAATCTCTCCAATGATATTTAAGATCAAGTCCTTTGAAGTGATGCCTGGATTCAATTTTCCTTCAACTTCTATCTTAAAGGATTCAGGAACCATGAACCATGTCTTTCCAGTGGCATAGACCATAGCCAAATCGGTAGCTCCCATTCCAGTGGAAAATGCTCCGAATGATCCATAGGTACATGTATGTGAGTCTGCACCAACTATGATTTTTCCAGGCTCAACATGCCCTTTTTCAGGAAGCACCTGATGGCAGATTCCTTCTCCATGAATGTAATGATTCTTAATTCCTTGAGTCCTAATGAAGTTTCTTGCTACCTTTTGAAACTCTGCAGAACCTATTGTGTTTGCAGGCACGTTATGGTCAAAGACAATGACTATCTTTTCATTGTCCCAAACCTTATCGCTTATTTTTTCAAAGGTCTTTATTGCAGGAGGTGAAGTTCCATCATGTGACATTGCCAAATCAACATCCACTTCGATAATTTCTCCAGGATTGACTTCACGGCCTAGTTTCTGAGATAATATTTTTTCTGAAATATTCAAATTTAATCTCCTAAAAATTTATCAATGTCTTTAATTTAATTAATTCAATTATTTCAATTAATTTAATTTTTATACCTATTTTTATAATTTAATCTATTAGATTTATAAATTTATTTATATTAATCTCAGTTTCAATAGGTTTAAAAATAGTTAATTGCTCATCTAAAATAGAATTTAAAATAAAAATAAGTTTTTTAGTCAAGATATCTAAATTAAAATAGAATTTAAAAAATAAAAAAAGAATAATGTTGATTATATAATTTGATTATATTATAAATCAACATAATTTGAATCAATGCTTCTTACAATGTCTTTAAATACATCGTCATCAATGTATTTTCCTTCTTCTCTGCTTTCCTTTACCTTTTTCACAATTTGGCAAAGTTGGTCATTGGTCACCTTGAATCCACATTCATCAAGTTTTGCCTTGACGGCTCTGCAACCGGAATGTTTTCCTAAAACCAATTGTCTTCTTTGACCGACGAGTTCAGGTAAGTATGGCTCGTAAGTAAGAGGCTCTTCAATAACAGCATCCACATGGATTCCAGATTCATGTCTGAATACATTTTTTCCTACAATAGCTTTATTGTATGGGATTTCCAATCCAGTTTTCTTTGATACCAATTCAGATAGCTCTTGGATGTATTTTGTCTTAAAGCCTAAGTCTTTTCCATACAATAGTTTTAAGGACATGATCAATTCTTCAAGGGAAGCGTTTCCAGCTCTTTCTCCAATACCGTTAACGGTTGTTGAAACAGCACTTCCTCCTGCAAGCAATCCATAAATTGAGTTTATTACAGCCAATCCAAAGTCATTATGGCAGTGCATAGCTATTTGAACATCAGTCACTTTCCTAAGTTCCTTGATTAAGAAAGTGATTCCTTGTGGAGTGATTGCCCCAACGGTATCTGCAATGTGTACCCTGTCTGCACCATAGCTTTCTGCTTTTGAGTAAACTCTTTTCAAGAAGTCTAAGTCAGTTCTTGTCGCATCCTCTGCTGAAAATGCTACAAACAATCCATGGTCTTTAGCGTATTCAATGGACTTCATGCAGATATTCAACGCTTCCTGCCTTTTGATATGCATTTTATGTTCCAAATGAATGTCGGAAGTTCCCATAAATGTAATGATTCCATCAACATCACAGTCAAGAGCTCTGTCAATGTCTCCTTTTTTGGTTCTTGCCAAACAGATGATCTCAGCATCCAATCCTTCGTTAGCTATTGCCTTGACTGCAGCTGATTCCCTGTCTGAGACTATTGGGAATCCCGCTTCAATTTGATGGATTCTTAACTGATCAAGCTTTCTGGCTATTTCCAATTTGTCATCAAATGAGAAACATACTCCTGGAGTCTGTTCCCCATCTCTTAAAGTTGTATCATAAATAGTAATATCTTTTGGGAATTTGTATTCCTCTTCCTTGTTGAAAGGACTTGTATAATATTGCATTTTTTTATCAACTCTTTATGTCTTTTGTATTTTAGTTAGTTTATTTTTTTTAATATTTGAATTTAATATTTTTAAATTTCTTTAGTTTAAATTTAATATAATAAGTTATGTATTTTTGTTTTATAAACTTTTTTATAATTTTTTAAGGGATTAAAATATGATAAGGGATTGAAATTTAATTGTCCAGTTCCTCTAGTAACTCCAAGTATGAAGTTCTTTCAAACCCATCTGTGATTCCTAATTCTTCAAATAGTTCAAATATCTTTTCCTGTGCATTTGAATAGTCAGAATTGTCCTCTAAACTTATTTCTATTTCCATATATGGGTCAAGGCCATGGACATTGTCCAAGCTGATTTCATAGTTTTCATATTTGTAGTATTCACGGTCCTTCACCACAGTTCTGACTTCCACAAACCCTAAATTCTCAAATATTTTAGATGCTTTGTCTGCATCTTCTATTTCCATTTCAACCTCTTCTCTAGTCTTGCTTTTTGCATCGATTTTAGGTCCTTTGTAGGTAATGAACAAGTTGTGCTTATCATCTGATTTTGTTTGTCTGATTCTCAATGCCTCATCGGTTTGTGCAAAATCCTTCACAGGGCTATTGAAATACCTGTCTTCCTGATGCTCTGTTTTGACCTTTACGGCATTTATCTCATCAAGCATTTTTCTCATTTCATCAAAGCTTCTTATTTTTGCTTTCACTTCTACTTCAATCATAAGAATTATCTCACTATTTTCGATATTATAAAACTGTTTTTTAAACATTTTTTAATTTTTAATTCAATTTTTATATTTGTTTCAAATACACTTATAAATAATCCTATTCAGTTTTTATTAATACTTTATATATAAAAAAGTATTACCATTTATATGCTTTATAAACATTAACTTTATATACTATATAAATGATATATTTTATTAGTAAAAATTTTAATCAAAAAATTATTAATTTTAACTGATTTTTATTGTCAATTTTCTTTATTTGTCAAAACTAAAATTATATTAATTTTTTAAAATATTTACTTACTTTTTTTCAAATAATTTTGGAGGTAATAAATTGACCGATGTTGATATAAAAATAGAAAACATTGTAGCTTCTGCAAGCATTGGTAAAGATATTGTTCTTACTGAAGTGGCAAAAGCGTTAGAAGGTGTCGATTTTAACAGAGAACAGTTCCCAGGATTAGTATTTAAACTTCAAGATCCTAAAACTGCTGCTTTAATTTTCAGTTCCGGTAAGCTTGTATGCACTGGCGCTAAATCAATCGACGATTCAAAGTTAGCTATTAAAAAAACTGTCGACCTTATGAGAACTATTGATACTGAGATTCCTCATGAGTTTGATATTAAAATTCAAAACATTGTTGCTTCTGCAAATTTACAATCTACTTTAAATTTAGAAGCAGTTGCTTTGGAATTGGAAAACACTGAATACGAACCGGAACAATTCCCAGGTTTAGTATACCGTTTATCTGATCCTAAAGTTGTATTATTATTATTCGGTTCCGGAAAAGTTGTTTGTACTGGAGCTAAAACCAAAAAAGACGCTAGGTTAGGTGTAGAAAACGCAAAAGCAAGACTTAGCGAATTGGACTTAATATAATTGGTGATATTATTGATTAAACTTGTAGTATTTGACTTAGATAATGTTATTATTGATGGTGAGGGCATAGACGAGATTGGAAAATTAATTAATATTGAAGATCAAATTGCAGCAATCACTGAGCAAGCTATGCAAGGTGATATTGACTTCGAAACATCCATTAAGAAAAGAGTAGGACTTCTTAAGGGAGTTGCTACTGACGATATTAGAACATTAGCTAATGAAATGCCTCTAATGAAAGGAGCTGAAGAAACCGTTTCCTCTTTAAAGGAAAATGGCTTTGATGTAGCTATTATTAGCGGTAGTTTTGATATAATCGCCGATACTATTAAGGGAAAACTTGATGTGGATAACATATTCACAAATTCATTAGTTGAGGAAGACGGGATCTTAACTGGTGAAGTCACTGGACCATTGGTATCTGGTTCAAAATTAGATGTTCTATCCGAGCTCATTGAAGAAAAAGGATATACCTTAGATGAATGTGTTGCTGTTGGAGATGGAGCAAATGATATTTCCATGATTGAATCTGCTAAATATGGAATTGCTTTTAATGCTAAGCCTGCTTTAAAGGAGAATGCAGACATCATTGTGGAAACCCGTGATTTAACTGACGTTTTAAATGTCATCATTAATTTAAACTCTGAAAACACTGAAGGAGATGCTGACGTGGATAAAGAAGTTGCTGTAGAAACTGAAGTAGTTGAAACTACTGACGTAGTTGTTGAAAACCAAGAAGAAGAACAAGTTGCAGATGCAACTGAAGAAGTAGTTGAAGAAATCGAAGAAACAGAAGAAATTGTTGAAGAAGCTGAAGAAGAAGTGGCTGAAGAAGAAACTGCTGAGGAAGAAGCTGAATATGCTGAGGAAGAAGCAGTGGAAGAAGAAGTTGCTGAAGCTGAAGAAGAAGCTGCTGAAGAGGAAGCTGAAGAAGTTGAAGAGGAAGAAGCTCCTGAAGCTGAAGAAGAAGTGGCTGAAGAAAAACCTGTTAAAGAAGCAAAACCTAAAAAATCCAAAAAGAAAAACGCTCTTCCAGAACCTGATTTTGATTTAGCTGACACCATTGAAGGTGTAAGAGCTCAAAAAGATGAAAGAGAAGAACGTATTGCTAAAGTTGCAGATGAAAGAGAAGCCTTTAACAGAGAAGCTAAAGAACAACGTAAAATACGTGATGAATTAAATTCCGATTTGAAGGAAAACTTAGCTAAAGCTATTGAGTTCAGAGATCAACGTAATGAAATCAACAAGCAAGTTGAAGAAAACAAGAAAGCACGTAATAAAGTCAATGACGAAATTAAAAGTCTTGAATGGTCTTCTGGTAAAAAAGATAAAATCAGGATTGAAGCTGAAATCAAAAAGATTGATAAAATTATCGAAACCAGAGTTTTAGACATCAAAAAGGAAAATCAGCTTGTTAAAAATGCAAATGATTTAAGAAAAGAACTTGCAGAAATCAAAGAAGACGATAAAGTCAAAGAAGAAGCTGCTGAACTCAAGAAAAAATCTGAAGAATACCACGCTAAAGTAGTTGAACTTTCAGAACAAGCACAAGAAGCTCATGAACAAATGCTTTCTTACTTCAGAAAAACTGATGAAATCAGAACTGCTGCTGATGAAGCACACAAGTTATTCATCCAAGCTAGAAAAAATGCTTCTGCAAAACATGAAGAATTCAAAATGATCTTAAGTGAAATTCATGTAATCAATAAAAAGTTAGGAAGCAGTAAAAACAGAAAACGCAGATCTGATAAATCTGGTGGTTCTTCTAGCAATAAGAAAAATCGTGAAGAAAAAGAAAGAGCTGAAAGCATATTTGACAAATTCAAAAACGGTAAGAAATTATCTACTGAAGAGCTTTTACTCTTGCAAAAATACGATATTAATTAATTAAATTATTTTTAATTAATTTTTATTTTTTCTTTTAATTTCTTTTTAATTTCTTTTATTTAGTTTATTTTATATTTTTTTAATTTACTTTTTTTATTTATTTTATTTTAATTTATTTTAATTTATTTTAGTTTTTAAATTATTTTTTAGAAAAAAATTTTTTAGTTTTTTTTTTAGTTTATGTTAGTTTAATTTAGTATATTTTTTAAAATTTTTCATTACTTAATTTTTAATCTATATTTTTTTTATTTTAAGTTCTGATTTTTCAATAGATTATAAGAGTTAAGTAAATTTATATAATAGTTAAATCTAATTTTATTATAATTGTGATGGAAATTTTATTGAATAATATTGTGGGGATACAATGTCAGAAAATGAAAATAATGATAAAAATGAAGAAAAAATAGAAGTTTGTTACACCTGTGGAAAGGAATTTGACATGAACAGTGATGAAGGAGCTCATTATCACTATGGAAAATATCCAATGTGCGGATATTGCAGCAATTTCTATGGTTTTTATAAAGAGGATTTGATGGATAAAAAATAATTTTTGTTTATTTCTTTATTATTTTACAATTTAATAAAATAATTATTTTTTAATTTTTCACATCTATCGGTTTTTGAAAGACTCGTAATGAAAAATCTGTGAAAAAACATGACTTGCAGATATTGAAAAACTTGGACTGATAAATTTTCATCGCCAATAGAAACAGTTCGCATTTTTTAAAAATAAGATTAAAGCAAGTAGTTTACAAACTAATCAATATCTATATCAATAGATGAATGATATGATTTAAGCAAATAGTCATATTGTTAAGGATATGGCATTTTTTAAAAACCTATTTTATAAAATCATATTTAATTTTTATCAATGCAGATTGATTAAGAAAAACATGAAAAATTAAATATCGTTTAATTATTGTCAAAATGTTTTTATATAATTTTCATTAGAAAAAATATTTTTTTAGAAAATATTGAAATAAATAAAAAAATGTTTATTTTTATAATTAATATTTATAAAAAAACAATATTTTGTTCAACAATAATATTTTTATAATATTAATAATATAAAAATATTCAATTTTTAACTTTTACTTTTGCTAGTGATAAGGTGACTGATGATGTCCCGGATTAATGGTTGAATGAGAAAAATCGTACTTATGATAATGGTAGCTTGTATTATGAAAATGGTTTTTTGAAAGCGGCTTATGGAAGTTTTATAGAAGGATTGGATGTGATTTTTTGTAGTGATTTATGTGCTGATATTGCAGCTGCGCGTTTCAATGTAACTTGGGAGCGCACTAGCCCTATGGTCATGAGCGTTCGTGACGATAATGTTAGAACAATTATGAGCGGTGAGAGCAGTTTCTATTTCGGCCGTACAGCTTATGGAGACCCTGATGCCGTGAAGGCTTTTTATTTTGCCTGTTCAGCCAGTTTTTCTCCTATTGAACATTATGTGGCAACTGCCTTGTTTCTAAGGAATAGTGATAACAGTAGTGTCACTATAGGTTTAGGCTTTATATTGGATAATGGGGGCACTATTGAAATAGTCCAAGAAGGTAACTTCACTCTTATTCGTGAATTGGGTTCTAATGAAAAGGTTTTGGTTTTTGATGCCAGTACAGGTTTGCTGCATGACCAGATGCAAGTGATTTATGGTGCATTCTGTTATTCCAATCAGCAGACTGATTGGGCTTATGATTTAGGATCTGAACTGTTGAATAATTTTGGCCCTATTTGGGATTATTTATGCAGTAATGGGGATTTGCCTAACTTGAGTTTGCCTGCAACCAATTTTCTTAAATCTGCTAATCTCTTTTTAGGATTTGGCAGCCTTTTTGTTGTTGAAGTTGCTGAATTAACCGGA
>SUTG01000019.1 GCA_015063035.1 Methanobrevibacter olleyae | reverse complement strand
TTTTTTTTTTTTTTTTTAATTGACTTTAATATTCTAATTAAACTGTATTTTACGAAATGACTTTGTCATTACTTTTATTTTAGAAAAACTTTATATAGTTACAAATTAATATTATAATTGGAAATGATTTATTTCCTTTAAAATACAAAACCTAAAAGTTTTGGCCGATAAATTGTTATTTGAATTCTATTTAGAATTTATTTAACATTTTTTGAATAGTTTACTATTTTTAACTTTTTTTAAGCATTTTTAACATTTTTTCAAATGCCATAATCTCATTTTAACAAACTTATTATACCATTAAAAAAATATCTATAAGATAAGCACATTAAACTTAACTGATGGAAATCAAATTGATTAACAGAATTAGTTAAAAACCATTGGAGGTTTTTCTATGGCAATATATAAATGTAGTGTCTGTGGACATGTATTTGATGAAGAAAAGGAAAACAAGTCTTTCAGTGAACTTGAAAGATGTCCTGTTTGTAAGCATCCAGCTAATGTATTCAATAAGGTTGTTGAAGGTTCTGGGGATTATAATGCTGAATCTACAGGTGAAGTTGTTGAAGGTTCTGGGAATCACAAGAATGGTGGGGATTCAGTTTTTAGTTTGGAATATCCTAAAGAAACCGCACGTCTTGATGATTCAATTCCTCACATGTCTGATATTCATGAAATGGCTGTGACTGGAAATTCCATAATAGGGGCAATGGCAACTCAACTTCCTATGCCTGATTGGGATGATATGCTCATTATTGCAAATCAGCTCAATCCATTCCCTTTGGATGAGCATGCGGAAGTCAAGACAAGAACAGTCATTGGTAAAAATGCCAAAAAGCCAATGGTTCTTGAAAGTCCCATTTACATTTCTCACATGTCATTCGGAGCTTTGTCTTATGAAACTAAGATAGCTCTTGCCAAAGGAAGCGCAATGGCCAAGACTGCCATGTGCAGTGGTGAAGGGGGAATATTGGCTGATGAGATGGATAGCAGTTATAAGTATATTTTTGAATATGTTCCGAACCATTATAGCTTAACAAAAGAGAACTTATTGAATTGTGATGCAATTGAAATTAAAATAGGGCAGGGAACCAAACCTGGTATGGGAGGACATTTGCCTGCTGAAAAGATTACTGAAGAGATAGCGGAAATCAGGGGAAAACCTATGGGTGAGGATATTATAAGCCCATCATTATATGATGAGATCAAATCTAAAGAGGATTTGAAAGATCTTATAACCTATTTGCGTGAAGAATCTGATGGAAGGCCGATAGGTGTTAAAATTGCAGCAGGTAGGATTGAAGAGGATTTGGAATTCATATGCTTTGCTGAGCCTGACTTCATTACTATTGATGGCAGAGGAGGGGCAACAGGTGCAAGCCCTAAGATCATACGTGATGCAAGTTCAGTTCCAACAGTATATGCATTATCCAGAGCAAGGAAATTTTTGGATGAAAATGGTATTGGCATTGATTTGGTAATTACAGGTGGCTTGAGGGTATCCTCTGACTTTGCAAAGGCATTATCCTTAGGTGCTGATGCAATAGCCGTTGCAACAGCTGCATTGATGGCCGCAGGATGTCAGCAGTATCGTATTTGTGGCAGTGGCAATTGTCCTGTAGGCATTGCCACTCAAAATAAGGACTTAAGAAAGAGGCTGGACATTGATTTGGCTTCTAAAAGAGTATATAACTATTTGAATGTTTCATTGGAGGAAATTAAGACATTTGCAAGAATTACTGGGCATGATGATATTCATGATTTGTCCTTGGATAATTTAGCAACATTTAATAGTGAAATATCAAATTTCACTGATATTTCCCATGTTTAATTGCTTTTATTTTTTAATCATATTTTGATTTTATAAAGATGTGCCATGATTAGGAAAATCTTATAAAATGGCAAAGATTTATAAATGAGCAAATGTATAAACTTTGTATTAAAATACGGGGTTATGTAATGGAAGAGGAATATATTTCAGTGTCTCAGCTTACAGACTATATAAGGAAACTGATCAATTCAGACTCTAGATTGAAGCAAGTCTATGTAAGAGGAGAAATATCTAATTTTAAGCGTTATTCATCTGGGCATTGCTATTTCAGCCTTAAGGACGAAGGCAGTGTTATTCCAGGGGTCATGTTTTACGGTTTTGCCTCTAAACTTAAATTTGAACCTAAAAATGGAATGAAGGTTTTGGTTAGAGGATATGTTGATGTCTATAAATCCCGCGGAAACTATCAGCTCTATGCTCAAAGGATTATCGAAGATGGATTGGGCGAATTGCATATTGCATTTGAGCAATTGAAAAAGGAACTGGAAAGCAAGGGCTATTTTGAGGATGACTTGAAAAAGCCAATACCTAAGTTTCCTAAAAGGATAGGGGTTGTCACTGCTGCAACTGGAGCCGCCATTAGGGATATTGTAACAACCATCAAGAGAAGATGGCCTTTATGTGAAATCATTCTATTTCCATCTCTTGTTCAGGGAAGTCTCGCTGCCAACAATATAGTAAGGCAAATATTTGTCGCTGACAATGAATTCGAGCTGGACACTCTTATTGTAGGAAGAGGTGGAGGAAACATAGAGGACTTATGGGCATTTAATGAAAGGATTGTTGCAAAGGCAATACTTGCATGTGAAACTCCTGTAATAAGTGCAGTAGGTCACGAAATCGATTGGACCATTGCCGATTATGTTGCGGATATAAGGGCAGCAACTCCAACTGCTGCTGCAGAAATTGCTGTTCCGGATATTAGGGAAATAAGTTCAAAAGTGGATGATTTGGATTCAAGGGCAAGCAATGTTATGGCCAAGCAATTGAATGATAATCTTGAGAAATTCGAAAGGATAAAAAATAGGCCTTTATTCAAGAATCCTCATATGATTCATGAAAGGAGAGGAATGGATTTGGACTTCATTAAAGGCAGATTAGTCTCTTCTTCAAAGGAAATGATACATTCAAATCAAATGAGATTATCTAAAGTCAAGAGTTCTAATGTTTTCAGGAATCCTCAGTCAATTTTAGATGAGAAAACAATTACATTATCAAGGAATATCGATAAGCTAAAGGTTTTAAATCCTTTATTGACTATACAAAGAGGTTATGCGGTAGCAAGATCCAAAGGAAAGGTAGTCTCTTATGCAAAAGATTTGAAGAAAGATGAGGAATTGGAATTAGAATTTAAGGATGGCAAAGTAAATACAAGAGTTTTATAATTATAGAATTGAAAATTAAAAAAAATTATCGAAGGTGATATGATGGTGGAAGAAAAGGAGAATTTTAGTTTTGAAGAGAAATTAGCTGAATTGGAAAAAATTGTAAACAACTTGGAAACTGGTGAAGTTTCATTGGATGATGCAATAGAAGAGTTTAAGAAAGCTATGATTTTAGTCAAGGAATGTGATGAAAAACTGAGTAGCGCTCAGGAAGCTATTGCAAAAATAGTGAATGACAATAAAGAAGTAGTTGAATTTGAAGTTAATGAATAATTTTTTAAAAATAGAAATAAGAAGATTTTCAATCTTCTTTTTTTAATTTATTTTAACTTTTTTTAATAATTTTACTAATAAACTTGAGTATACTCCAATAAGTACTCAGAGTAATTCTTATCAAGTATTCTTAGTGCAGAAGCATACTGTGGGCTTGTAGCAGACCTTTCTTCCACAAGGTTTCTCAAGCTGCTGTTTTTCATGTGTTCCCTAACTTCCCTTAAGACAAAGTCGATGGTGTTCCTATTGTATGCTTCAAGCTCTTTCCTACTCATCTCATAAAGATTGTAGGTCTCTAAATCGTAATTTTTAGTTGGACTCATAAGAACATTGATATAACTGTAATATTCACCAATGTCATCGAAGAATGCATCAACTCCCATATATGCAAGAAGTGGAATGAATTGTGCTTCAGCAAATGGGAATATCAAGTAGCTGGATGCTTTCATGTTTTGCCTAAGTGCAACAATCAAGTCAACCAAATCCCTTGGATGAAGAAGAAGATCATCTGCATTCGCTATAATGAATCCATTGTATCCAAGCTCTTCAAGTTCCTTAAGGCATTTGATACGCAAGTCGATGTACTTGCTTCCTTGGATAACAGCTATTTCCTTATCCTCAACCAGTTTCGCTTTTTCAATGGTCTGATTAACGCTCCACACTGCAATTTCCTTCTCAACATCATAAGCAGATGATTCATCATCCGCTATGGAAAAGTCATCCTTATTGATTATTGCAGGAGTTTCAAAATCTCCAAGCTTTCCATATCTTCCAGGACCGTCATGGCTTTTGATTTCAAATTGTTTCATTTTATCCTTTGTTCCTTAATTTTAATGATTCAATTAATTATCTATATCTTTTTATAATTAATGTTTTTGCAAGTTTTCTTGCTTTTCTTTATTTTAGGATTTCATTCTTCCATTTTATTATTTTTATTTTTTTTCTTCTTTTTGTTTGTTTTAGGATTTTGTTCTTTCATTTTAATATTTTTAAATTTTTTCTTGCTTTTGTTTGTTTTAGGATTTTATTCTCCAATTCTAATATTTTTAAAATTTTTATAACAATGTTTAAAAAATACTTAATTTACTTAACTTAGATAAACTTTTTATATATTAAGGGATATATTATGTTTAATACGTACAATTTATATACTAACTACAAAATTATTATAAATTTTTAATTGCATTCCCTTTATAAGGAGGGATTTTTTATGAATGTAAATGAGACAATTATCCCGGAACATGTAAATTATTTGATGAACTTATTGAAAAGCTATGAAATGTTTTTTAGAAAAAACATGGAAAATATTGATATAAACATTGGGGAAATACCAATTCTATTGGAAATTTATGCAAACGAAGGTCTCAATCAAATCGATCTTGTAAGAAGATTCCATGTGACTGAAGCTAACATCAGTAAAACCACTAAAAACCTATTGATTAAAGGATTCATCACTAAAACAATTGATGCTGAAAACAATACCAAAAAGATATTGTTATTGACTGAAGATGGAAAAGAAGTTTGTCAAATTTTGCTTGACATATTCGATCAATGGAAAAATGCAACCTTAGGAGATATTCCTGCAGATGAAATGAAATCATTTTCAAAAACTTTGAAAAGGCTTTCCGATAATTCGGTTGATATCTTATCCTAAACATTCACATCATCATCTTTACTTTTTTTAACTTTTCTTTTAATCAAATTCTATTTTTTCAGCTTTTTATTTTGTTTGTTTTTTTAAGAATATTCTATTTTTTCAGCTCTTCTATTTTGTTTGTTTTTTTAGGAATATTCTATTTTTTCACTTATTCTATTTTTGATTATTTTTTTCAATAAACTCTATTTTTTTAAAATTTTTCTAATTTTTTATCTCTTTTTTAATCGATTATTTTTACAATTTAAGGCTAACCTAAACTTTAAGAATAGTGTAACCTTTTAGGTTACACTTTCAAAATTTTACAAAAACTTTATATACTATTCTAATAAAATTATAATTAAGGACGTGAGGTAAACCTATGATTGTCCTAGGTGTGTTTTTCAATGTCTGTGTTAGATACTCTTAAATCCCTCATAGGTAGGGCAAATAAAGATATAGAAGAGAATTTATCTAAAGAAGCAGAGTCTGTTGAAGAAGCTGCTGATGCTATACAGACATCTTCAGAAGAGGAAATTGAAACAAAATCTGATTCTGAAACTATTTCTGAAGAAGAAGTTGCTGAAGAAGTAGCTGAAGCTGAGGAAGAAGTTGAAGCTGAAGAGGCTCCTGTTGAAGAAGAAGCTGTTGAAGAAGCAGTTGAAGAGGTTCCTGAAGAGGAAGTTTCTTTAGATAATGAGGAAGAATCAATTGATGATAAACTTTCAGAAGATGAAGCTCCTGAAGAAGCTGTTGAAGTGGCAGTTGAAGAAGAAGCTTCAGAAGAAAATGAAGAGAGCGATAATATGACTTTATTAAAAGAAAACGATATATATTCAATGGATGATATTGATAAAGAATTTACTCAAAAATTCGTTGATGCTGGAATTGAAACTGTAGACCACTGTTTCCAATGTGGTACCTGTGGTGGAGGATGTCCTTCTGGTAGAAGAACTCCTTACAGAGTAAGACAAATTGTAAGAAAATGTTTATTAGGACTCAGAGAAGAAGTAGTATCTGATCCTGCATTATGGATGTGTACCACCTGTTACACCTGCCAAGAAAGATGTCCTAGAAGTGTAAAAATCGTAGACATCATCAAAATGGCACGTAACGAAGCAGCTAAAGCTGGATACATGGCAGATGCTCACAAAGCAACTGGTTCCTATGTAATTAAATTCGGTCACGGTGTACCAATCAACGACAAAACCAAAGATTTAAGAAAAGCTATTGGACTTGACGAATTACCTCCAACTGTACATGCTTTCCCTGAAGCATTAGAAGAAGTACAAAAAATCTGTGCAGCATGTGAATTCGATAAATTAATCGGTTTCAACATGGAAACTGGAGAATTAGAATAAACATATTGAAGGAGTTATTATTATGGAGATTGCATATTTCTTAGGTTGTATTATGAACAACCGTTACCCTGGTATCGAAAAAGCAACCAGAATCTTATTCGATAAATTAGACATTGAATTAAAAGACATGGAAGGAGCTTCCTGTTGTCCTGCACCTGGTGTATTCGGATCCTTTGACCAAACCACCTGGGCATCTATTGCAGCACGTAACCTCGCTATTGCAGAAGAAATGGGTGCAGAAATTATGACCGAATGTAACGGTTGTTTCGGTTCCTTACGTGAATGTGACCACTTATTAAAAGAAAACCCAGCTAAAAAAGAAGAAATCAACGCTATTTTAGCTGAAACCACTGACAAACAATACAAAGGTGAAACCAAAGTAAGACACATGGCAGAAATTTTATACAACGATGTCGGTCTTGACAAATTATCTGAAATGTTCACCAAAGACTTAGGTATTAATGTAGCTGTACACTATGGATGCCACTTCTTAAAACCTACCGCAGAAGTAGGTATTGAAGAATCTGCAGAAAACCCAACCATCTTAGATGAATTAGTTGAGATCACTGGTGCTAAATCCGTACCATACAAAAACAAAATGATGTGCTGTGGTGCAGGTGGAGGTTTAAGAGCTAGAGATATTGACGTAACCTTAAGTTACACCAAAGAAAAACTCGACGCTATGGCTGAAGCTGGTGTAGACGCTATTGTAGAAGTTTGCCCATTCTGTCACTTACAATTCGATGTAGGTCAAACTGAAGTAAACGCAAAATACGGAACTGACTTCGCATTCCCTGTAATGCACTTAGCTCAATTATACGGATTAGCTATGGGATTAAGCGCAGATGAATTAACTTTCGATGCACAATTAATCGATGCAACCCCAGTTCTCGAAAAATTAGCATAAGTAGTTTAATCACTACTTATCATTTTCTTTTTTTTTAAACAATTTTTATTCGTTCGTATTTTTACTAATTATTAAAAAGGCTATTTTTTATTTTTTCATTGATCAATTATTTAAAATTATTAGTACAATAGTAAACTGATTTAATGAAATTGAATTATTACATTGTATAAAAATTATTAGTATAATAATAAACTATATTAATTACAATAACTAAAAATATATTCATATAATTTAATAATATAAAAATTATATGAGATTTGGATAATATTAAACTAGTTTTGCTGGTATGATAACTGGTTTTACTAGATGATTTTAATAAATTAAGAATTTGGAGAAATAATATGTTTATTGCAATTTTAGGTGGAATATTTAAATTTAAAGACCTTCCTGAAGAATATGGCCCTTATGTACAATTCAAAGCAGCTATTGAAGGTAGAGATGAAATTGATGATCAAGATGAAATCGCTATTTTAGACATTACCGGTACCGGTAGTCACCATGTCCTCTTTTTAGATAAATACAATAACCTTAATGAAATCAAAAGAGAGTTAAGAGAAGCAGACGCAAAAGTTAATGTTACTACCTTAAAAATATTGGAAGGACATTTATGAGTACATTGCCTATAGAACAATCCTGGTTGGTTATGGCTAACCTTTCTTCAGAATTGCACAAGAAAGGAATTCCAATCCCAAAGGAATTGAATAAGGATTTAGGTTTGGTCAAATCTCAAATTGGGTTTTACAAGAAAGACCCTTCCCATCCGGATATGATCAATGAGATGGCTAAAGCAGATATGTCCTTAAATGAGATTCAAGGAGTATTGCTCTCTCTTGCAGAAAGTTATGACAAGGAATTTTATGAGGAATGGTTGGATAAGCTTCAAAGAGCAAATAGGGGAGAAGAGATCTTTAAGATTTCAGACACCCAATCCAGATTCATTCAAAATGTTCCTCCGGGATTATCATATGCAAAGATTACTTTAAGAAATCCAATTGCAGAAGATAGAATACAGGAAATAGCTGAATATTATGGGCTTATAATGGAATTTGACACTGATTCAACAATTGCATTGTACGGTGAAAAATCAAGTATCCAATTGGCTTTAAAGGAAATGGCCCCATTTTTCGCTGAATAAACATAATAAAGGATTATTTTTTATAATTATTTTTTAAAATTATAATTTTAAATTAGTCATTTTTAGTTGAAATAAACGGATTATTTTTTTAAGATTATAATTTTAAATTAGTCATTTTTAGTTGAACTTTAAAGTTTTAAGGTCGTTTTATAATGAAAATTTTAGCAATTAGTGATGTACACGGTAAAAAAAGTGAAAGCTTAATCAATTACTTGAAACAAAATGATGACATTTCTTTAGTATTGATTGCTGGTGATATTACAGATTTCAGCATTACTGAATTTGAACCTTTAAGTTTTGTAAAACCATTCATTGATGAGATAGTTGAAGAATGTAATGTGGATGTATTTGCAATCCCAGGTAACTGTGACCCTGCAGGAATCTGTAATGCGATTAAGGAAAGCGGTCCTGATGAAAGGCCTGCATTCTGTTTGCATAACCAATTGATAGCTTATGAGAATGTGGTTATCATGGGTTATGGAGGATCCAATCCTACTCCATTCAACACTCCTGGAGAAGTTGATGATGATAAGATTTATCTCCATGTATATGAGCTTTTAGCTGAGTATGATTATATTGGAAACGATGAGGTTCCTAGAGTAACCATTTTGCTCACTCATGCACCTCCATATGACACTAAAGCAGATACCATTGAAAGCGGTGCTCATGTGGGAAGTCAAGGTGTTAAAAAACCTATTCATGAATTCCAGCCTAACATAAACATCTGTGGTCATGTTCACGAAGCATGTTCCATTGACATGATAGGAAATACCACTGTCGCAAACCCTGGAAGACTTGAAGATGGGCATGCAGTTTTAATCGAAGTGGATGAAAACGCTATGTACACTATAGGAATTGTTTCCTTGGAGTAAATTTACTCCATTTTCTTTTTTTATTCTAATCTATTTTATTATTTTTATCATTTTTTTATTTTAATCTATTTTTAAATTATTTTAATATATTTTTAAATTATTTTTATTATTTTAATCTACTTTTTTTAATCTATTAGATTATTTAATTATTTTAGATAATTTAATTATTTTTAGATCATTTAATTATTTTTAGATTATTTTAAGATTATTTTTCACTATTTTTAAAATTCAAATTTTCCATGAAAAAATCAAATATAAAACTTTATAAAATGTTAATAGTAAATATTATTAATAATTAAAGACATATTTATATTTTCAAAAATTTAACTATTTTTTGCTTTTATTTAGATGGGCTTTAAATGATTTAATGGCTTATTTTTTTAATTTAGTAGTAGATTAATAGTTAAATGATGAAAAACAATTTATATTCTTTGAATCATGTCAAATAAGGTGTGAGTTTATGATTTTAGTTCGCAGAGAACTTAAAGGGAAAGTCTATAGTGAACCTTTTTCAAAAGGTATCCTATCACGGACTCTTATTCGTGCTGAATTAAATCCCAGCAAAGCTTATGAAATAGCCAATAAGATAGAATCAGATTTGGTAGAAAGGGATATCTCTTCAATTTCCACTGACGATATAGTTAAACGAATTGTAGAGTTATTGGAAAAAGAAGACCCTTTAATTGCTGAAAATTATCTGAATTGGAGAAAGATACGAAAGACAGATGCTCCATTGATCATTTTAATTGGCGGTGTTTCAGGTGTTGGAACTTCATCAATCTCATATGAGATATCCAGAAAATTGGGCATTAAAGGCATGATGAACACTGATATGATTAGAGAAGTCATGCGAAAGATTGTATCAAAGGAATTGAGTCCTGTGCTCCATGAATCTTCCTTCATGGCTCATGAAGCCTTAAGAGTTGCTCCTCCGCCGGAGTTCGATTATGTTTTGGCAGGATTTAAAGATCATGTGGGAACTGTAAGCGTTGGTGTGGAGGCTGTTATTGAAAGGGCACTGACTGAAGGAATAAGCATCATTATTGAAGGTGTGCATATTGTCCCAGGATTTATCCGAAGAGACCTGATGGAAAAGGATAATGTATTGATGTTTGTATTGTCCCTTGAAGATGAGGAAATGCATAAAAGCAGACTTTATTCACGATGCAGTGATGGTTGGGCCCATAGGTCCCTGCAGAAGTATTTGGATAACTTCGATGCAATTAGAAAAATCCAAAAGTACATTAAGGATCAAGGAAAAAAGGAAGGAGTTCCTGTTGTTGAGAATATAGATAGAATTACAACTAAAGATTTTATAATTAATTCAATCGCTGAAACTTATGGAGGTTTGAATAATGTTAGAAAAGACAAAAGTTAAGGATTTAATGACAAAAGATGTTTTAACAGTTGACTGCGAAGAAGCAACTGTTTTCGCTTTTGAAAAACTAATGAAGCATAAGATAAGTGCAATGCCTGTTGTTGACAATGGAAAGATGGTTGGTATCGTAACCGCTACTGATTTAGGCCATAACTTGATTTTAGACAATTATCAATATGGTACCAAAGTGAAATCCGCTATGGTTAAGGATGTTGCATGCGTATCTTCTGAAGATACCATTAAAGATGCAGTTTCCGTCATGTTTGATAATGCTCCGGGAGACAGCATTATTAACCAGTTGCCTGTTGTTGATGATGGGGAACTTGTAGGAATCATATCTGATGGAGATATTATTAAAATATTAAAGGAATATTTATAATTCGTTTTTTCTATCTTTGTTTATTTTAATTCTATCTTCATTTCATGATTCACTCCTATTTAACCAATAATTGAAATTTTTTAATTTCATTATTTTAATTTATTATTCTATTTCTACTCTATTTTTATTCTATTTCTAAAAATTTCTTTTATCCATTCTTATTTTTTAAAATAAACTTATTTCAGTTGAAATATTTTTCAATTAATAAACTTTATATAAGATTAATATAATATATTATAATTGGCTAGACTGGAGGGTTAGGAGTCCTCTGTAAGCACAAATCTCCTTTGGTGCAGTCGAAATAAAGGAGGCGGCATTTGGAGTCAATCATGGCCTGATAAGCTGATGTCGAAGTCCCGTCCTGCAGGATCAATGGTGTCAGGGATATTACTGGAGGGTAATATTTAATTGGCTTTATTGTGGGAACGTGTCAGGCCTGGAAAGGAGCAGCTCTACCGCTTACAGCTGATGCTTGTAGAACAGCGGGGTGGAGTTAGTTTTTCAGATAACTATGTTTGATGAAAGGTGTCCACTCCTTTATGTGCCACTTAAATGGCTTTTTTTAATATTTTTTATCATTAACAAATCTTTTCACTTTTTTCAAGTATTGCTTTTTAGATTTTTTCACTTTCTTTCAACAATTGATCTTTTAAAGTTTCCCACTTTTTTTCAACAATTCTCTTTTAAATCTTTTCACTTTTTTTTTCAAGAATTGATATTTTAAAATTTTTCACTTTCCTATATTAACTATTTATATCTATAATTAGAAAAATTAATATGTAAATATGGGATTGTTATTATGGTTGCCAAATCTAAAAGAATTTTCTATTTTGATGCCTTAAGGGCACTTGCAATAATTTCAGTAATACTGATACATATCTACACCGTAACTAGAGGGTATGTTCTATCTGGATATGGCACTGTTCCTTCATTTGAATGGATTTACACTCAATTCATAGGCAATAGCTTCAGAATAGGCGTCGACCTGTTTTTAGTTTTATCCGGTGCTCTTTCTCTTGGAAGGGATTGGACAATAAAGTCATTTCTCTCAAAAAGATTGCCTAGAATAATAGCCCCATTTCTATTTTGGGGAATCGTATTAAGCATAATCCTGATTTCACTATCATATTTCCTAAATTATCCATATATAGAGTCTTTTAGCTTAATGAGCATTCTAATATTTATCTACAATGCATTTATGGCAAAATCAATTGGATTTGCTCCATATTGGTTCTTTTGGATGATTCTTGGAACATATCTCATTATGCCAATATTCAATAAATGGATACTTAACAGTGATTTGAAGGAACTGGAATATTTCCTCTCAATTTGGCTTTTGACTTGCCTATTCACTTTTACTCTTAAGACAGATTTTCCTGTGAAGCTAACATATTTCTTCAGTCCAATCGGTCTCGTAGTTTTAGGCTATTATTTAAGGTATACTGAAAGGAAACTGCTGAACAATCCTTATTTTGGAATATTTTTAATAGTGGCATCAAGTCTCTTAATGCTTTTATTCAGTTATTTGTTCTCAACAGACCACAGTTTCTATAATTTTGATAGATATTCATTCTTAACAGCCATTGAAGTCATAGGAGTATTCGTTCTATTTAAGAACTTCAATAGCTTCAATCTGAATTTCCTATCTAATGGAGAATCCTATCTTTATAAATTGTTTGTTGATAAGGACAGCATTTTCAAGAGATCTGCATTTACTTTAGCTAAATACAGTTACGGCATTTATCTTATTCACACAGCAATAATGTCTATAATTTATAGGACTATAAGCTTTAGTCACTTTAATTATACAAGCTATTTCTTGACATTATTCCTTTTGGATGTAATAATTTCAGTTATTGTAATGAGTCTACTGTCTAGGATTCCTTATGTTAAGGAGTGCATTGGCTCTAAATGACTTAAGGGATTTGGAAAACTTTAAGGGAGATTGAAATATCCTTTAAGAAAAAACTTTAAGTCAGTTTGAAATATCCTTTAGGAAAAAACTTTTAAAAAAAATATGAAAATACCTATTTGGAAAAAACTTTAAAAAGAGATGGAAATATCCAATTTTTAAAAAGAAAAAGTTTATATAATAAGTAAATATAAAATAGTAATGTTGTATTTTATACACAAAAATCAATTACTTTTTTTTAATTTCTAGTCGGGATGGCCCAGCCTGGTACGGCGTCGGACTGCTAATCCGATGATCAATAGATCACCGGGGTTCAAATCCCCGTCCCGGCGCTTTTTAAACTTTTCTCATTTTAATTATTCAATCATAGTTATTTTTAAATTAAGCTTTTTAAACTTTTCTCATTTTAATTATTCAATCATAGTTATTTTTAAATTAAGCTTTTTAAACTTTTCTCATTTTAATTATTCAATCACATTTATTTTTAAATTAAGCTTTTTAAAAAAAATAAGAGTTTTAATTAACTATTATTTTATCGCATCATAATTAATTAAAACTAATTTAAACTAAATATTATTGTTTGGGGTTTTTAAAAGCTTATGGAACTGAATTGGCCATATAGCTTATAGTTTTTTGTATTCCAGTTTCTTATTTTTCCCAATGTGTTCCTTGGGCTTGTTGTATCTGCAACCACCCATTTATTGTTTATATACATCTGAGTCCAAATATGCCCTGAAACATATCCGCTGGTAAACTTGCAATTGCCTCCCTTGACATATCTTGCAGGAATTCCAGAAGCTCTTGACAATGCAATCAATAAATGGCTTTGGTCAACGCAATTTCCTTTTTTTGCTTTCAGTGTCTTCACAGCGCCTCTTAAGGTGTTTCGATATTTTTTGTAGTGGATATTGTCACGAACCCAATTGAATAGCTTTTTCGCCTTCTCCTTATCTGATTTGAGTTTGGAAGTCAGTGTTTTGGCCAAATCCTGTATTGCCTTGTTCTTCACTTGGCAGTTTTTAGTGCTTCCAAGATATTTCTTCAAAGCTTCATTAATCGCTGTCTTCCCTGCATTCACGGTCTTGGTGCTTGTCTTTGAAAGGCTTGCTTTTTTCCCATTAGTTTTGGCATTGCTTGCAGTGCTTTTCTTTGCAGTTGCCTTTGTCGTATTCGCTTTGGCATTGCTTGCGTTGCTTTTCTTTGTAGTATTTTTGGCAGACACCTTAAGATTCACAGTTGATTTTCCACTTATATCCACATTGATTTTGCTGGTATTCAACTTAATGTTTGCCTCATCAGATTTAGTTATATCCACTTTGTATTTGCTGGGATCCAACTTATCCAGAATATTATTCAATATGCTATGGATATGATTCAGTGTCATTTCAGCTAAGCTGCCATCTTTAACAGAATCCTCCTCATTGTTAGGGGATGAATTTCCAGTGCCCATTGTTTTGTTTGTTGCTTTGACAGTGGAACTTGCGGTTTTGTTTGTTGTTTTAGTGGCATTGCTTTTTAGAGCATTGGATTTTGTTTTATTTGCAGTTTTATTGCTTGATTTGGCATTACTTTTCTTGATTTTTGAATTGATCTTATCCAAATCCAAATCATCAAGCTTTATTGAATTAGGTAATCTATTGTTCTTATTGAAGAAATCCAAACATTTGCTGTATGAAAGAATCAGTTGGTTATATGGAATATTTCCCTTGGATGATGAAACCCAATTCGGCGCCCTTTTGTTTTTATCAATGAATTTTCTGGTTTTTCCAGCTATCTTAATATACTCTGTCTTATTCAAAGTACCTTTAACGGATTTTGAATTTGTGTTGCTGTATTTCTTAACCAAATTCTTCTTGATTTCAATCTTTGAATTGGAGTTGTTTTCCACTGCCTTTGTCATCAGATACAAGTATTCCGTATTTGAATAGTTCTTGTTGCTGATTTTCACTTTAGGGAATTTCCCATTCTTCTCCACATAGTTAATGAAGTTAGTGGATGTCTTTGCCAATGTCTTCCTGTTCACTGTTGTTGTATTTGCTTTTGCTTTAGTTGTGGTTTTTTTATTAGTTGCATTCACTTTAGCTTTAGTTGTGGTTTTTTTGTTAGTTGTATTTGCTTTTGCTTTACTGGCAACATTTAATGTAGCTGCTTTATTGCTTGAGGAATCTGATTTAAGAATCTTCTTATCCAAATCATCAGAATTATTCACGCTTTGAGCGCTTATGCTGCTTAAGCTGAAAAACAGCACTACCAATAAAGCTAAAATAATCATTTTAGTTCTAATGCTAACACCTCATTTTTCTTTATTCTCCTCCTTTTATTTTTCTAAACTATCTTTAAAATGATTATTTTTTATTTTAAAGATTAGTTAATTCATATTTTGACTTTTTAATTTAAATATATTTTCTAATTGTGATTTTGTGTAAAATCACAGTTTTGTTTTCATAAAAAAACTTATATATGACTTATATGTTGAAATAAATATTAAAATGAGATTAAAATTTATATTATGTTTACCATATTGATTTGATTAGTGAATTTCATATCAAAATTTAAGTTTAATCATAGTAAAATTTATTATATTCGTATAAACAAACTTTATATTGATTTTAATAAAAACAAGTATTTTACAAAGGACTAAAGCATGTTTAAAGAGAAGAATGTAATTATAAAGGATCCCCTAAAGGCAGATATACGTTTTGGACTGGTTTATCCAAATGTTTACAAGACTGCAATGAGTTCCTTAGGCTACCAGATCATTTATAATTATATCAATGAAAGGGAGGATACATACTCTGAAAGAATCATATATTCTTCTACAAGAAGTTTGGAGACCAACAGTCCATTGTCTGACTTTGACATTGTTTCATTTTCCCTTCAATATGAACAGGACTATTTCCATGTGCTGGAGATGTTGCGGGAAGCTGACATCCCACTTAGAAGGGAAGACAGAACATCAGATGATCCTTTAATCATTGCTGGCGGTCCTTGCGCTAGTGCTAATCCATTGCCTTTATCTGACTTTATAGACATTTTTGTTGTTGGGGAAGCTGAAGCGGTCCTGTATGACTTTTTGGATTTGTATTCTTCATTGAAGCTATCTAAAAAGAGTAAAAAGAGTAAAAATAATAAAATCAATGAAAATGAAGATTGCATTGATGATGATAAAATGGATTTGGCTCCATTTTTAGACATTGAAGGTTTATACATATCTGAATTTAATAATGAAACAAATATAGTGCTGTCAGAGGATATGGAAAGCATTTATCATCTGACTTGTCCAATCGTCACTGAAACTGATGACAAGGATTTCATTCCTGCATTTTCCAATTCCATTCTATTGAATGTTTCAAGGGCATGCACTAGAGGATGCAGGTTTTGCATGTCCAGTTATATGTATAGGCCTCTTAGAGAAACCGATTTGAATCATCTCTTTTCAATTGCGGAGGATGCTAGAGCAAACACTGGTTTGAATAAGGTATCCTTGATTGGTGCAGCTGTATCAGATTACTCACGGATAAATGAATTGACAGAAGGCTTGAAGGAAAGGGGATTTCAGGTATCAACCCCATCCATGAGAATCGAATCAATCACAAGGGAAACATTGACTGCCCTTAAGTCAAGCGGTTTGAAGACATTGACAATAGCTCCAGAATCAATTTATTCCCTAAGGCGCAGAATCAATAAGGACATTAAGGATGAAGAAGTACTAAGGGTAATAAGTGATGCTGTTGAACTAGGTTTTAATATTAAATTGTATTTTTTAATCGGTTTGCCCTATGAGTCTGAAGACGATATTGAAGAACTTTCAAATATGATGAAGCAAATTGATTCCATGAAGTATAATATTGATTCAAGTTTAAATGATTCAAGTAAATTAAACGACAATTCAATTAAATCAATACCTAATTCATCATCAGAAAATGGTGCTGTTTCAAGTGCTTCAAAATCT
Source organism: Methanobrevibacter olleyae (assembly GCA_015063035.1). Taxonomy (GTDB): domain Archaea; phylum Methanobacteriota; class Methanobacteria; order Methanobacteriales; family Methanobacteriaceae; genus Methanobrevibacter; species Methanobrevibacter olleyae_A. The sequence continues at coordinate 15,563 of SUTG01000019.1, read as the reverse complement.
AGAAAATCAAGGAAAAAGGATAAGAAATCCAAGTCTAGAAAAAAAGCTAAGGTTTCAATTAGCTTTAGTGTAAATCCTGTCATTCCAAAGCCACATACCCCTCTTCAGTGGGAAACATATGACATGAAGGGAATCAAGTCAAAGATAAAATATCTCAAGAAGAGCCTTAAGGGATTGGACATTAAGTTTGATAGCGCTAAGATGGGTCTTATACAATATGTATTATCCTGTGGAGGCAAGGATATTGGAGATTTGATTGAAAAGTCTTTGAATGAAAAGGTCAGCATTAGGCAGTGGGGAGAAAATGCTCCAAGTTATGGTCTGGATGATGAATTGCCTTGGGATTCAATCAATGTAAGTGTAAGCAAGGAGTTCTTAAGGTCAGAATATGAAAAGATTAGGACAAGTGAGCAGACTCCATGGTGTGAAGAGGGCCCATGCTATAATTGTGGAGCATGCAATTAATTTAAAGTAAACATGCTATAATTGTGGAGCATGCAATTAATTTAAAGTAAATTAAATATATAAAATATTAATTCCAATATATATTAATGTAAATTTAGAATTTATTTTTAAATTATCAATTCTATATCAATTTCAAATTTAATTTTCAATAATCAATTTCAAGTTTGATTAGATTATTCTTATTAATTGTTAGTTTTATCAAAGGTGTTATTATGTTAAATCCTGCAAAAAGAGTTGAAGAAATAGAATTATCTCTAATTAGAAAGATGTTTGAAGTCACCAATCCTGATGCAATCAATTTGGGAATCGGAGAGCCGGACTTTGATGTTCCTCAAAACATTAAGGATGCTATGAAAGGAGCTATTGATGAGGGATACACCAAATACACTTCAAATAAGGGATTGCTTGAGCTTAGGGAAGCAATAGTGGATAAGTTGGCTAAAGACAACAACATTAAGGCTGATGCAGAAAATGTTATTGTGACTTCAGGTGCAAGCGAAGCATTATACTGTGCTGCACAAGCATTGTTTGAAAAAGGAGATAATGTGCTTGTTCCAAATCCTGGATTCCTATCATATTACACCTGCGTACAATTAGCTGAAGCGAATGTGGTTGAAGTCACCACTCCTATGGAAAATGAATTCAAGATGAAAGTGGAGGATGTTCAGGAAAAGATAGACAGGAACACCAAAGGATTGATCATCAACTCCCCTTCAAATCCTACTGGTGCAGTAATGGATAAGGAGGACATTAAGGGAATTGCAGACTTGGCAACAGACCATGGATTTTACATTATTTCCGATGAAATCTATGAAAAGATCATCTACGGAACCAAAAATCACTCTCCTGCAGAATACTCTGATAATGTAGTTACAATCAACGGGTTTTCCAAAACTTATGCAATGACCGGGCTTAGGGTTGGATATATGGTTGCAAATGATGAAGTTACTGAAAGCATGCTTAAGGTTCATCAATACTGCACTGCAAATGCATGTTCCGTTTCACAAGTGGGAGCCATTGAAGCGCTTACAGGTCCGCAAGACTCAGTTGAAAAGATGGTGTCTGAGTTTTCAAGAAGAAGAGACTTGATTGTTTCAAGCTTAAATGATATGGGATATGAAACAGTGGACTGTAAAGGAGCATTCTATGTTTTCCCTAAAGTTGACAGGCCTATGGAATTCGTTAAGGCTGCTGCAGAGGCAGGAGTCATTTCAGTCCCGGGATCTCCATTTGGAAGCTTGGGAGAAGACCATGTAAGAATGTCATATGCTAATTCATATGAAAACATCGAAAAGGCAATGGACATTTTAAAAGATCTCAATTATTAGATTATTTAATTTTTTAATGGTTTCAATGTTTGAATTATTGAATTATTGGATTATTTAATTTTTTAATGGTTTCAATGTTTGAATTATTGAATTATTGGATTATTTAATTTTTTTAATGGGGTCAATGTTTGAATTATTGAAATCTTTTAAATCTTTTTTTATTCTTTAATTTAAATGTTTGAATTATTGAAATCTTTTAACTCTTTTTTTATTTCTTTAAACTTTCATGATAAAACATATATATTAAAAATTGTATAATAGTTATAAGTATTAAAAAATTATATTTGAGTATTAATTTTAATCATTTTTATGGAAAATCAGTATTTTTTTAATATGAATTTTAATTTTATAAATCAAACAAATTATCGAATCTGATAAAATGGAAAGGGAAGATAGAGAAAAGTTAGGAAAACGTGCAGTTTATGTGGCTATTGCAGGAAATTTATTCTTAACCATTTTCAATATTGCTGTAGGAATCATGTCTGGAAGTTATGCGCTTATATCTGAAGGGGCTCATACATTTTCCGATATAACCACTTCAATAATAGCTTATGTTGGCTTTAAGGTAGGTAGTAAGCCTGCAGATAATGAGCACCCATTTGGACATGGAAGAGCTGAAGCAATTGCTGGATTGCTGATTGTGATATTTTTGGCAATTGTTGCATATGAAATCATTTCCGGTGCTATTGGCAGGTTATTCTTTGGAGGCACAACCTCAATTCCAAGCTCATTGGCAGTTATAATGGCCATCATTGGAGTAATAACTCATTTTTGTTTGAGCCAATACATAATTAAATTAGGAGAGCGTGTTAAAAGCCCTGCAATCATAGCAGATGGAAAACATCAAAGAGTTGATATTTTTGCTTCATTAGCTATTTTATTTGGTGTGATGATTGCACAATATGGATATCCTCAATTGGACCCATTCATTGGATTGATAATTGGCCTATTGATTCTTAAGACAGCTTTTGATGTTGCCCGTGAGAACCTAAACAATATTATGGGTAAGGTTCCATCTCAAGAATTGGTTGACAGGATTATAGAGATTTCCAATTCCGTGGAGAATGTTTGCGGTACACATGATGTAAGGGTGAACTATTTAGGTTCCTATGCGACTGTCACTTTACACATTGAGCTTCCACCAGAAATGAATTTGGAAGAGTCTCATAAGGTTGTTCATCTTGTTCAAAACAAGATTATCGATGAGATAGATCTCATTCATGGTGTGACTGCACATGCATGTCCATTCGGTTTAGAGTATAATCATGATCAACAACTTGATGAATGATTCCAATTTCATCAAATTTACCTTAAGCCATGGATTAAAAATTTTTCATATTTTTACTATTTTTAAATTATTTTTTCTTTAAAATTTTAACCTTTTTTTCTAAATAAATTTAAATTTTTAATTATTTTTTTCTTTAAGGTTTTAACCTTTTTTTTCTAAATAAATTTAAATTTTAAATTATTTTTCCTTTTTCCACTAAATATGGTTTATTTTTCCAATAAACCTAAATAAATTGAGTATAAATAGTATAAAGGACTAATATTATTAGTTTTTTTCATTATTTAAATGATTTTAATTAATTTTTCATATAATTTTATTATTTTTGGATTATTTTACTTATTAAGTATAATCATTGTTCTTTTTAAAGTTAAATAATAAATATTTGTTTATATTTTAATTATTCAATTATTATCCTATTAAATTTTAATAAAATAATTAATTTTAGCCATTTATTTATCTTAATTCGAATTATTAACCTTTTTTTATTATTATTTATTTTAAATGATTATTTTTATCTATAACATCTTTTTTAATTTTAAAAATTATTTTAACCAAGTTTTCTATTTTTAAAAATAAAAATATCCTAATTTTATTTGTTTAACTTAATTTAAAGAGCATAGGATTCTTATTTTTTAAAATTTTTATGGGAAAGATTTATAAGGTATTATACCTTAATTATACATAACATTAAAAAAATATTATCTAAAATTAGTTTGATTATCTTTATTTTTAGTATTTCATTGAATAGAATTTCAAAAAATACTGTGAGTTTTGATTTCATTTAATAAAGATTTTTAATAGGATTTCATGTTTTGGAAATTTATAAAATATGGAATCTTTTGATTTTTATTAATGGGCTCATATTTTTTATTGCATTAGTAAAATAAAAAATGATTTTAAAGATATTTATATTTTAAGAGTTATTTTTTTAAGACTTTTAAATTTGTATTTTTTTAGTGTATTGAGGTGAAAAAATTTCGTTAGAGAAAAAAGCATTGCTTTTGGCGATATTCTGCTTATTCTTCATTGCAATAGGCGGAGTGTCTGCAAGTGATGCCTTAGATATGTCGAATAATCCAGATAACTCTAATATTCTTAGTGATTCTATCGATTCTGAATCTGAGGAGTCAGTTGGAAATTCTTATACTAATCAATTATCTAATGAAGCTACTTCCAGTTTAGGTTCAAGTGCTGCTGACGCTTCTAATGATGCTAGTTCCACTTTAACTGAAGGGGAAGAGGACAATAGCCATGAGGCCATATTTGAAGATACAAATTCCTCATCCTCAACTGTAAAGACTGCAACCAGCATTACTGTGTCCAAGACTAAAATTTACTCTGGAACTCCTATAGTTATTACATTAAAAGATAAGAATGGTAAAGTATTAAGTGGTAAAAAAGTTCAAATCAGTGTACCTAGTAAAAAAAGAGTTTTTACTATGACCACTGACTCAAAGGGAAAGGTAAAACTTAATTACCATAAGATCGGAACTTTTAAGACTATTATCCAATTTAAAGGAGACAAATCCTTCAGTGCTTTTAAAATCACAAAATACATTAAGGTTTTAAAAAGCGGAACCAGTTTAAAAGTTAAGAACACTACAGTTCCAAGATCAACTCCGTTGATTGTCACTTTAGTGAATAAGAAAAGCGGAAATGCTATAAGTGGTAAAAAGATTAAGTTCAGGATTCCTACATTTAATAATAAGACTTATAGGATAGCTACCAATTCCAAAGGTCAGGCAAAACTTTTCGTAACCACTAAAAAGAGTTTTTCTGTTATCATTAGTTATGCAGGTAATGATAATTTATACAAATCCTCAACAAAAGCGTATGTAAAACCTATTAAGTGTAAAACAGCATTATCATATTCATCCACTTCCTTAGAGTATGGTGAAGATTTTGTTGTAAACCTTAAGAAATCCAATGGGGATCCTGTAAAGAACAAAAAGCTCATTGTTAAAGTAACAAATAAGAATGTGACATATAACTTGAAAACTAATTCAAATGGAAAGGCAATTGTTCCTATAAAGTATCTAGGTACTTTAAAAATGAAAATTAGTTTCCCAGGAAATGATATGTTTGTCAAATCTTCAACAAGTGCTAATTTGACTGTTGAAAAAGGATCTACCAAAATAAAAGGTTCTGATGATTCTGTTGGAAAAGGATTTAATTATTATATCACTTTAAAGAACTCTGCTGGAAAAGCATTGGCAAATAAGAAAGTGACCATTACCTTTAACGACAAGACCTTTACCAAAACTACCAATTCAAAAGGGCAAGTTAGCTTGCTAATGAACTACAAATTAGGAACTTATCCTATTGAAGTGAGCTATGCTGGAAACAAATATTATGATTCATCCAAGCTTTCAACAAAGGTTAAAGTGGTTGAACCATCTATCAGCATATCAAAAATCATTACTGCAGCTAAGGATTTAAAGGTCCGTGTAGAATACATCAATATTCTAAATAAGGAATACAGTGTAAATATTGATGGCAGAAAGTACACTATGGATGAATTTGCATATCTTATGGCTGGTGCTTTAACCAACATAAATAGCGGTTCAAAAGCAAAGGTTAAAATTAAGGATTTATCAAATAATTACAATTCCTCTGGAAGCAAGATTAGTGGTAAGTTATATAAAGCGGAATACCTCAAATTAGCAAAGAATGTTACAAGCTTTGTTAATGAAAATAAACGTATTCCTAATTACAAGCCAACTAATTTAGGTAAAATGGAAGCAAACCTTTACATTTATGCGTTTACTGCTGCATTGGATTATTATGGCAACCATAAAAAATTGCCTTCTTACGTAACAGTTAAAACCAAACTGGTTAGAGGAGGATACTCCATTTCCATTAGTCAAAATGGTAAAATCCTAAACTACAGACAGATATTTGATTCAGACGTATTTGCAAAATACTTGAAAACAGGGGGTAAATCCGCACTTAATGATGCTATTAAAAAGAAAGCGAAACAATTGACCGCTGGATTGTCAAGCCCTAAGGCTAAGGCAAATGCTATCTTTGAATTTGTAAGGGATGACATTAAATACAATTTCTATACAAATTCCTTAAAAGGAGCAAAAGGAACTTTAAGTTCTAAAGGCGGTAACTGTTGTGATAAGGCTAACTTGATTGTAGCAATGTGCAGGTCTGTTGGTATTTATGCAAGATATTCCCATGCAAAGAACTGTAAATTCGCAAGCGGATTAAATACTGGGCATGTATGGGCTCAAGTTTACGATCCAATATCACAAACCTGGTATACTGCTGATGCAACAAGCCGCAGAAATGAATTAGGTAACATTAAGAATTGGAATACCAAATCTTATAGCATACCTAAGAACTATGCGCTTATACCATTCTAGATTTATTGATTATTTGATTGCAAAGATAGAATAATTCTTTTAAAGTATTATTCTATAATTTTTATTTTTTTAAATATTTTTTAATTCTATTTTTATTCTATTTTTATTATTTTATTCATACTCATTCTATTTTTATTATTTTAATTCATTTTTATTCTATTTTTATTATTTTAATTGGTTTTTATTTATTGTAATTCTATTTTCATTTACCTTAATCTATTTTCAATATTGTTCCTATCTGATTATTTTTTGGTTTTTAAATTATATTTTCATTTTTAAATTATTTTCATTAAGTTTATATAACTTTAAATTTAAATTTAAATTGTAGATTAATTGATTTTTTTATAAGAACTATTTTTAACTAATATTTGTTGATTATTATGGCAAAGTATAAACGAGTAGCAGTTGGGGGAACATTTGATAAATTTCATTATGGTCATAGAAGCTTGATTGCCAAGGCTTTTGAAATTGGTGAGAATGTTGAAATAGGAGTGACTTCCAATGTTTTCGCTGGCAAGAAGGAAGGGGATATAGACTCTTGTAATGTCCGTATGGCTAATTTAAATGAATTCTTAGGTACAAAGTATAAGAATTTCCACATTTCCCGTTTGGATGATCCCTATGGTCCAACCATTCATGATGAGGATTATGATGCAATTGTTGTAAGTGAGGAAACAGAACCTAATGCTATAAAAATCAATGAAATCAGGGTAGAGAAAGGAATGAAGCCACTTGATATTGTTGTTGTAAGCTTTGTACTGGCAGATGATGGAATTCCTATTTCTTCCACTCGTATACGCCAAGGGAAAATCAATCAAAAAGGGGAATTGATTTAAAGATTCCATTTTTCCTTATTATATTTCTTATATTTTTAAATTTTTTTTACTATTAGGGATTAAGTGTTCCATTATCCTTATTCTATTTCTTATATTTTTAAATTTTTTTTACTATTAGGGATTAAGTGTTCCATTATCCTTATTCTATTTCTTAATTTTTAAATTTTTTTATTACTTTTAGGAGTTAAGTGTTAAATTTTTATAATTTTTCATATATTTTTTATTACTTGTTTTTTCTTAGTTTTGTCCTTTATTTTTAATTTAACCTATTATTCATGCTGTTTAATTTGTTTAACTATCTTAAATTAAATATTTTTTTAAAATTCATGAAATTTTCAAAAATTTTTACGTAAACCTTAAAATTAAATCGTTATGTTTATATATTCATGTCGATAAATATAGTATTAAATATATTAAATTTATTTAGTATACTTTAAATTATATAACAATTAGATATTTATTTAAGTGTGGGATTGTTATGATTTTTATTCAAAGAGATGGAAGCGAAACAAGAAAATTATCTTATGATAATAATGTATGTTTAGCATGTGGAATATGTGCTGACTCTTGTCCAACTAGCTCCTTAGCTTTAGGGGATGTTTTAGGTATTGCAAGAGGTCAGGTAGATGGAAACAAGCTTGCAATAGATGAAGACACTTGTGTTATTTGTGGTTTATGTGCATCTGCTTGTCCATTTGGAGCATTGGACTTTGAAATTGATGGTTCAAGTTCCAAAGACTTAGCTGCTTATCCAACTTGGACACATGAATCTGCAATTGATGATGAAGCATGTGAATTCTGTGGAAGATGTACTGTAGCATGTCCTCAAGATGCAATATTATTTAAAAGAGACTTGCCTGATAGGAATGACTTGTTAAAAGGTGAAATTTCAATAAACGATGAGGAATGTATCTACTGTAGCGCTTGTGCAGAATTATGTCCTGCAGATGCAATCACTGTAGTAAATGCTCCTGATGCCTGTTCAATTGAAGTGGATGAGGATAAATGTGTCTACTGTGGGGTATGTAAGAGAGTATGTCCTCAAGACGCAATCAAGACAGTATGTGTCACCTGTATGCACAGTGATGAAATTGAAAAACCTCAAATCACTGGTGACATATTCATAGGTTCCGATTGCATTAACTGTGGATGGTGTAAGGAAATCTGTCCTGTAGATGCAGCAGAAGTCACTAAACCATTTGAAGGTGAAATAACAACTACTGAAGAGGAATGTGTAGGCTGTGGATCCTGTGTAGACCTTTGTGCATGTAATGCAATTGTTCTTGAAGACAATGTTGCCAAATTCAATGATGAATACTGTGTTTTATGTGGTGCATGTACTAAAGTATGTCCTCAAGAAAGAATTCTTGTCAAAAGAACTGACATGAAATTAACCAATGTTTCATCAGCTTCTTGGAAGGCAAGTTTAGAAAGGTTACTTGGTTAGATTGAATGAATTATTTAATTTATTCAATTAAACTCTTTATTTCCAATCAAATATTGTCATATTTATAAAATAATAAATCTCCATTAACAATTAGTTTGCGGGGGTTTTCTATTTAGTTGGAAAGATTTATTATTTTTATTTTTTTATTCTTTTTTTATTCTTTTTTTATTCTTTTTTTATTATTTTTTCTTTTTTTTAATTTAGTTATTTTTCTTATTTCCTTATTTACTTATTTTATTAATTTTACTCATTTAAGATACTCATTTAAGACTTTTTCAGGTGTCTGAATATTAATTAATTTTTAGGATTTTTGCCAGGATATTCTATTTTAGTCTAATTTATTAAATAAAAAAAGCCTTCCTTTAGAAAGAGTTTGATTGAATAGGTCATTGATTTCCAGATTGATCTTATAAATGTAAGTTCCGCAAATGATTGAAATCACTAAAATGGAACCTATCAATAAAATTACTTCAACACTTGTTTGGCCTTTATTGTCCAATTTAAGATATTCTATTTCTTTCATTATATTTTACCGTTTAAAGGTTACAATCTGTTCATGCAATTTAATAAATGCTTACATTGTTTCTAATGGAACTTATATCCTCTGTGGCATTCAATCCACTTGCATTATTGCTGAAGTAAGACCTGTAAATCAACAATCCTGCTAAGGCTATTACAATAACTCCTCCGAACAATAGGATATATTCTGCAGCTCCTTGGCCGAAATTATCCTTTGAAATAGCTTCAATGCTTGATTTAACATTATCTTTCATACTTTCAATTAAGTGTATGCCATTTTCATTTTTATATTTTTCAAAAATCATGTTTTCACCTCATTTTGTTAAATAATCTTAATGACTTATTATTTAAATATTGTCTTTTTTTCTAATTTAAGAAACAATTTGAGGTTAATATTACAAATAAAGTATAATTTACTTGTTTATATAAATTTAACATTCATATTATCTTTTTTATTCATTTTAAAATATTATAATCATTTTTGAATTTTACAATCTTCATAATAATTGCCTATTCTCTTAAATTTTATTTAATTTTGTTTTTATTTATTTTAGGCTATGAATTTATCTCAGATTTTTTATTTTAATCGATTTTTTATTATATTTTAGTTTTTTTACTAATTTTTAGGCCTTTTTTTATTCATTAAAAACAAAATTATATAAATGATTAATAGTATAAATAAATATTAATAATGGTTAATTTTTTATTATATTCTTAATTTAACCATTTAATTGATTATATTTGATATTTTTAGGTGGGTTAATTGGCAGATTCGTTAGATATATTTACTGGTATTTTATTAACGGTTATTGGTTTAGTTCTTGTTTATGGAAGTATCGTTTATCGTCTAATAGATTTAATTCTAATTATCGGTGTTTTAATCACCATTTTCGGATTATACAAATTACTTCCAGCATTTATCTTAAGAATTATGGATTCAAGAAGCTTGAATAGAAATTCAAGACGCAATAAATTGAATCAAAAATCTAAAGATGGCACTTTTTCCCGTATAGTGGAAGGTGCTAAAGAGGTTGAAGATTTAGTTAATTCCAAATTGGATGGCAGTTCCAATTCCAATTCAAAATCCAAATCAATTCTAAAACCTCATGATGATTCATCTTCAATGACTCTTGATGAATACTTAAACAACAGTAAACAAACAGAAACCAAGACAAGATTCAGCGAACCAATGGATCAATCCAAGCAAGTTCTCAAGACTAAACCAGTAAATGAAGAAAAGCCTAAATTCAAACTCCCATCTATTAGAAAGTCTAGCAGCCCTAAAAAAAGAAGTTATGGTTATTTGGAAGGTCAAGAGGAATCCAATCCAGACACTGTTTACTTCACTCCGAATTATGAAAAGCCTATGAGAGTTACTCGCAGGCCGAAAAGGAAATCCAAGGAAACAATTAATCTTGCTGATGCTCCTAAAAGGTCTCTTGAGATTTCAAAAGCCTTGGCAAGTGTCGGTGATGCTGAAACAGTTTATGACAACGAGGTATCTGATGAAAGCTATAGCCTAATGCCTAAAACCATTGATGAGGAAATCATCATGCCTATTGATGAGATTGATTTGGAACCGCAGGAAGAGCCTGTTTATACTTTGTCCCAATCTGAAAATACTCATTACAATAATGTAATCTATGATGAATCCAGTGGAGAGGAGTCCATAACACCTATCTATGCAGATGAGGGATACAGGGAGGAACATGGCATTGTCTATGATGATTACATAGATGAAACAATTGATGAGAACCTTTCCGACGATGCTGATGGATTAGATGATTTAGGATACATTGCTCCTGATTTAACTATTGAAGTTGAAAACTTGCCAAGACCAACATCAATTGCTTCTACAAATCCAATAGCTTCTAAGAAAGATGAGGGTGCTAACTTATCCAGGCCTCATAAGAAATCTTCCAAGATTGATGCTCAAGATGCTAAGGTTGAGGAAATTCCTAGGCCTGTTCCAAAAGTCCACACACCAGTTGTAGCAGAGGAAATTTCTGTCGCTCCTGTTTCTGAAATTGCAGGGGCACCTGATGAGACAATTACAATAGACCCTAACAATCCGGAATCCATTCCTATTCCAAAACTATTGAACAGTTATGTAATTTGTGAAAAAGGAATCTTAACTTCACAGGAAGCTTTTGAAGAGGTTGCAAGCCATTCCAAAGAAGAGATTCTCTTGGAAGCTCCAACCATTAAGGATATGGGTGACAGATTCCTCTCAAGCCTTACAAAAATCAAATCAAGAGTTATCATTGAGGAATTTGATTTGGAGGATATTTCCTATGTTCTTCTATTAAGTTCCCTTATTAAGAAAGGAGTTGAAATCAAGACTTTAGATTCTGTAGAATCATTTAACTTAATTGGAGACACATCACATGCATTATTGATATCCAATAGTATAGATGAGGATGATTTCGAATATGGTGCAGTTTATGATGATGTGGAATCAGTGGAAAACATTAAGAAATTATTCGAATCCTCTTGGGAAATGGCTAATGATTTGGATATCGGTGCACTTGTTGAAAACAATAATGAAAATTAATTTTTTGCTTTTATAGAATAATGATATAGAAAAAGGTGAAATTATGGAAATTAGATGGTTAGGTCATTCAGCATTTGAATTGATCAGTGATGAAGGAGTAAAGATATTGGTTGACCCATTTATTAGCAATAATCCTGCTTGCCCTCTTCCTGTTGAGGAATTGGAAGCAAACATCATATGCATAACTCATGGTCACTCTGACCATTTTGGAGATGCAATGGAAATAGCTAACAATACAAATGCAACTCTTGTTGCAAACCATGAGATCTCTTTATTCTTAGGTGAGCAAGGATTTGATTGTGTCAGCATGAACACTGGAGGGTCTGTTTTTATTCAAGGAATTAAAATAACCATGCTAGATGCAAAACACTCATCTTCTATTGATTTCACTGAAGAAATCCGTCCTGCTGGAGACCCTGGAAGTTTCCTATTCACTTTTGAGGATGGTACAAAAGTATTTCACGCAGGAGACACTGGCTTGTTCTCTGATATGGAAAATGTCATAGGAAAAATCTATAAGCCGGACATTGCAATGGTTCCTATTGGTGATAAATTCACAATGGGTCCCTTTGAAGGGGCACTTGCGGCTATGTGGTTAGCTCCAAAGGTTGTAATTCCTATGCATTACAACACTTTCCCAGTGATAGAACAGGATCCTGCAGTATTTTCCAATTTTGTAAATCAACTTCATCCAAAAGTTGATGTTGTAGTCATGAATCCATTGGAATATTACAAACCAGATTTTGAAAAAGAAGAATAATTCAAACTTTAAAAAGTTTGATTATTTTTTTACTATTTTTTACTATTTTTTATTTATTTTTTAAATATTTTTTTTAATTATTTTTTAAACTATTTCTTATTTATTTTTTAAATATTTTTTTTATTATTTTTTTAATTATTTTTTAAAAAAAGAATAGAAAATGGATTTAAACAAAATCACATTTTCCACTAGGCAATACCCTTACAACATCATCCAGACTCAATATGTTGTCTTCATTGATTCTGGATAATATTTCCTTAGCTATTTTTTCCTTTTTGGTAAAGCCCGGCTTTATTGTTACAAATTTATTGGTATGATGTTTCATTGCATCAGTTGGTCCAGCCATTATGCGCTTTTCACTATCATACTCAACAATGCCTATGGATATCTCAAGTTTTGCTCCTCTAATATAGTTTCTATGTCCACGAATGATAAATGCGCCTTTTGGCACAAACTCCCCTGAAACTGGGGTCTTTGAAACTTGGTCTGGCTCTACCCAATAGACGTCTTGAGATGTGAAGTTTTTCGACCAAGCACTTGAAAAGGAAGCTGAAAACTCACCTAATTCTTTAAGCAAATTGTCATTTAATGAATCGGATGGAACTTTCGCTACAACTGAAGGAGCACCATGTATATCTGCATGCAAATAAATATCATTTTGTTCTAAATATTTCTTTACAACCGCTTCATTGGTACCTGCGTCTCTACCGCAAACAACTAAAATTCCATCACTTGATACAAACCATCTCAATTTCTCATACCACTTGAGATTCTTCTTGACTCTCTTCTGCGGAACCATGATATTTGACATGGCCTTTTCCTTTTTGGCTTCCATATCTGCAAGTTGCCTTTTAGTGTTTTCAATAGCTATTAATGCACCTTTTATTTTTCGTTTGGCTTTCTTTGCCTTTTCATAGTAGACTTCAGCATTATCTGGTAGGGATTTCTTGGAGTCAAGGGCAATGCTTACATCATCTATTCTTAATGTGATGTTTCCTAAAGGATCCATGGATTCGAATATCTGTGCATCTGCCATTCCTGATTTCTTGGCATCCTTCAAGGTCTTTCCTATTTCCTTCCATCCATAATCTTTTTCCCTTGCACCTTTTATTACATTTAATATGTTGTCAACTTGAACGTAGTTTGTAAAGAGAAGTTCCCCTTTCATTTGGGAATCTTCAATTGTTTTTTCAAAGTTATGCAATGTCTCTTCCTGCTTTTCAAGCCTTTTGGAAAACTTGGAAACCTTTTTGTTCCATGCGGCTTCCTGAATTCCTGTTATCTCATTTTTCACTTTGGAGGAGTAGAATTCGTCACAGGCCTCATTGAAGCTTTCAAAGCTTTCCACTTCAAATCCTTCGTATTGGCTTAAGTTGATTGAAATGACATCTTCCTTTGATTTGTATTTCTTGTCAGGATTCTCCAATTCCAATTTCTCTATTTCCTTTTTGTTGTTTACAATCATTGGAGTGAACTGTCTTTTCTCCAAAGGTTCGAAAACTGATTTCAATGCATTGAAGATGATATTCATTTCCTCTGCACTTAAAGATGAGCATGCTGTTTTCTTGCTTATTTCAGTATTTAGCATTATCTCTTCAGCATATAGGCTACCAAGACCATTTGTAGCAAGAACCCTTACAATCTCTTCATCTTCCCCATTAGCCACAATTTCCTTGAATCCATCGATTGTCAATGTGATTGGATTGATTCCGTTTTCGAGAGGGAATACATACTCCTTTTTGGAGCTTATGTCCCTATCGCTCCAGTGTTTTCTCTTAAGGGGCAATATGATCTCATTGGATTCGTTTAGGAGTATTATGTTTCCTTGAGAGAACAGTTCAACAATAAGTGTGTAGGTCTCTTCCTTTTTCATCTTGATTTCAACAACCCTGTCAAAGTTATGTTGCTCTATGCTCACCACATTTGCTCCTTTCACTATTTTTCTAAGAAGCATTGGGAAACTTGGAGGGTTTTGGGGATTTGTCAATGGGTATTGACTTAAATGGATTCTTTTTCCAGCTTGTATCACAAGATCCAATCTTCCTGTTCCTGCCTTATGGAATCTCATTACTACAGTATCCTTAGTAGGCTGGAATGACTTATCCACTCTTGCTCCAAGCAGCAAATCATTTAATTCCTGACATATTGTGTAAATGTCAACATTTGTCATTGATTTCATATTTTCTCACTTGATAATTATTATGATAGAATTATTTTTAAAAATTTATTTTTTATCACTTGAAATTATTATGATAGAATTATTTTTAAAAATTTATTTTAAAAGCATTGTTAAAAAACATATAAAAAAGATTTTTTAATATGGATTTTGGGCATTATCCATAAATTTTTATGCAATATTTTATATATTATATCAACTTATATAATTATAGTTATAGTTTTTATATGATTTAATTATATTTAAAACTTTAAAAAACTTTTATTTAATCAAATAAAAAATTAAAATAAAAAATCAAAATTTATTTATATTTATTTTTGTTATTGGAGGAAAAATTAATGGATGTCACTGTTAAAACCGTATCAATTCATCTTGTTGCTGCAATAGTTGCAGCTCTCATATCCACTGCATTCACAACTGGAATGTTAGGATTTACAAATCATATATTTGCATTTGTAGTAGGTTTGGTAATTCTTTATTTCATAGGGAAATTTTGTGAAAATTTATTTGGTGAGGAAATTAAAGGATTTTCAACTTGGTTATGGGATGGAATCCTTCCATTTGGATTCTGTTGGTTCATTTTATGGACAATCTTAACTAATTATTTATAAATAATTAGTTTCTTTTTTTATTTTTTTAGCATTTTAATATTGTTCCCTATTTTTTACTATTTTTTACTTTTTCTAATTATTTTTAACTAAAGCTATTAACTTTTTTTAACATTTTTAAATTTTTATTTTATTTTATTTTATTTTATTTTATTTTATTTTATTTTATTTTATTTTATTTTATTTTATTTTTTTTTTTTTATTTTTTATT